>CAKMZG010000124.1:2096-7396 GCA_929200335.1 uncultured Alphaproteobacteria bacterium
TGAAGGTGAGATTTTAGGCACCCAACAATCAGGATTGGCGAAATTTCAACTGGCCGATTTAGAGCATCATCAATCGCTATTAGAAATTGCACGTCAAGATGCACGGCTCATTGCTCAAGAAAACCCACAGCTTGAAGGTGAGCGTGGCGATGCCCTACGCATTTTGCTCTATCTATTTAATCAAGATAGCGCCATAAAATTGATTAGGGCTGGCTGATTAATGCAGTATTTTCATTGAATTAAGGGGATATTAAGAGAACAATTACATTATAATACTAATTAACAATGGGAGGAAAAACTATCATGAAAGACCGCATTGCGGCTCATAATGAACGGGTTAAGTTATTGTCAGGCCTATTTAATTCGCTAGGAATCGGTCTAATTGTTTTATCACTTTTGCGCCCTTTAACTGATGATGTAGCCTCTCCATCCTATATTTGGGCAGCTATAGGCCTAGCATTGCACAGCATTTCATACTATATTGTAAAGTACATAAGGCGAAAGGAGTAAAAAATGGATGACTTCAATCAAATAGGTCTCACGGTTTTAACTATCGCTGCTCTTGCTGCTGCTATCGGCATACCATATCTACGCTGGTCGAGTAAGCGACTTGATGAACGCAATCACAGCCGTCACCCTGCAGAGTAAAATCCTATATGTCGCTAGAACAAGCTTTAAAGCATAACGGCCTAAGCATTTTAGGCGCTTGCGACATTGAGCCTTCTGATAACCTTGCTCAAGATTTCAAACAAATTTTGCTCATTGCCCCAGATGAGCCAAAATTCTGGGATATTTTCCAAAACTCTACAGAATATAAGGATAACTTGGATAACCCCTTAGACCGATGGTCAAAACGCGTGATTAATCCAATTGCCGAAAATTTAGACGCTCACCCCCTCTACCCTTACGATGGGCCACCGTGGCACCCCTTCATACAATGGGCTTTGCGCAGTCAAAGCTGCTTCGTCTCGCCATCTGGCCTATTGGTACATGGCAGTCGTGGCCTATTCGTCTCATTTCGAGCAGCAATTGCTATCAAAAAGCCACTAGAAATTAGTACCCTAACTAATCCATGTCAGACATGTGCTAACAAGCCCTGCATCAAGACCTGCCCTGTTGATGCACTCACCCAAGATAATTACGATGTACCAGAATGCGTCGCCCATATTAAAAGTGATGAACATAGCCCATGCCGTGAAGGCTGTTTGGTGCGCCGCGCCTGCCCTATTGGCGCAGGCTTAAGACCTCCAGCGCAATCACGGTTTCATATGAATGCCTTTTTAAAAAATAAATAGGTGGATTGACTTAAATGCTACACGTGCTAATTCACTCACGACTAAACATTTGAATATAAATAATAAAATTTATAAATACTCATTGACAGTAAATTTCATTAAAATGAAATGATTCTTATTTAAAGCTGAAGTCTTTAAAAGATTTCCACAGGCACCTGTGCACGAATCTCTTGAAATTACGTCAAGTGCAAAAAAATATTTATTTTTTTTGTAGGGTAACTTTTTACCCACTTCAAATTTTACCTATGGTAATGCTGGGAATTTTAGCGCTTGCACTAACCATTCATAAAAAATCATGTGTTAATTTTTCGCATACATCATATTGTATTGATAAAAATGCCACCTACTAGCGCTTGACGAAAAGAGAAAAATTGTTTTACCTTCAACCTATCGGTTAAGAGTAAAATTTGACCAGTCTTTAACAGTTGGTCTTTTCCCATTTGTATTGAGTATTTTGTGTTGTTTTCTATCGAGAACAGCGTGGGTTTTGCTTGCCAAATTTGAACTTGAGCATAGGATTGTTCATCAAATTTGAAAAGAAAAACTCAATAAAACAATATGGGTATTAATGCGTGAAAGAACATGTGAAAAAGATGTTTTTTTTCATGAAATGCGTAAAAAAAGCTTGCTGTTAATCATTTGTTAATATTATACATCATAACCTACATTTAGTAGGTCATTGAAATTAACATACTAGATAATGAGATAAAGCGGTAAAAATCGCACTCCAAGGGTCAAAGACCAAAGAGCAGGAATGCCTTATCATAAGAAATTTGATAAATGCATTCAAAGGGTGGGGTTAGGCTAATATCAGGCTAGAGGCAATTTAAAGCCATTTGAACCTGATATTTCATTTTATAGAGATGGCAAGGAAGTCATCAAACAAATAGCAATGACGAAAGCGCCGATCGCAAGAAGGCGGAATGTCATTTGAAAATTGGACAAGTTTTTTGAGTAAAATTGTCCACACAGGATAGGTTTGCCTGCATTAAATTTGTATGCGGCGAGTTAACATGGATCAAAACTGATTAAAGCGGATCAGTTTTATAAAAGAAAAATTTGAGGAAGCATAATGCGCATAGAACGTCGTTTTACAAAAGCAGGCCAAGACCGTTATAGCGGTATTGAATTCACAAAAACCACCAGTGAAATTAAAAATCCAGACGGTTCTTCTGTATTTAAACTGGAAGATATTACGGTGCCGAAAGCCTATTCACAGGTAGCAGCTGATATTTTAGCGCAAAAATACTTTCGTAAGGCTGGTGTCCCTGCAAATTTAAAGCGTGTTGAAGAAAACTCTGTACCATCATGGCTATGGCGCGGTGAAGCTGACCTTGATGCTTTAAAAGACGTGCCAAAAGATGAGCAATATACCTCTGAGATGGATTGCCGTCAGGTATTCGACCGCCTTGCTGGTACGTGGACATATTGGGGCTGGAAAGGCGGCTATTTTGACGCTGAAGAAGACGCCCAAGCATTTTTTGATGAGCTTTGCTATATGCTTTGCACTCAGCGCGTTGCACCGAATTCCCCTCAGTGGTTCAACACTGGCTTACATTGGGCTTATGGCATTGATGGTCCAGCACAAGGTCACCATTATGTGGATTTCCAAACCGGCAAATTGACGCGCTCAAAATCTTCTTATGAGCACCCACAGCCTCATGCATGCTTCATTCAATCTGTGGATGATGATCTGGTAAATGACAATGGTATTATGGATCTTTGGGTTCGTGAAGCGCGTTTGTTTAAATATGGCTCTGGCACAGGCTCTAACTTCTCTGATATCCGTGGCGCAAATGAGCCTCTATCAGGTGGCGGACGTTCATCTGGTCTTATGAGTTTCTTGAAAATTGGCGACCGTGCCGCTGGCGCTATTAAATCGGGCGGCACTACCCGCCGTGCAGCTAAAATGGTTGTGGTTGATATTGATCATCCAGATATTGAAGAATACATCAACTGGAAAGTGAAAGAAGAGCAAAAGGTTGCGGCCATTGTAACAGGCTCAAAAATTGTATCAAAACACATGAGCGCAATCATGAAAGCTTGTGTAAACTGTGAAGGCCCTGGCGATGATTGCTATGACCCAAATAAGAATCCTGCCCTTAAGCGTGAAGTAAAAGCGGCTAAAAAAGCATTTGTGCCAGAAAATTATATCGGCCGTGTTATTCAATTAGCCCGTCAAGGCTATACGGATATTGAATTCCCAGTTTATAATACAGATTGGGATAGCGAAGCCTATCTAACGGTTGCTGGTCAAAACTCAAACAACTCTGTTCGCGTAACAGATGACTTTTTACGTGCAGTTGAAAAAGATGCCGATTGGGAACTAACGGCTCGTAAAGATGGGAAAGGGGTAAAAACCGTTCGCGCTCGTGATCTATGGGAGCAAATTGGTACGGCAGCATGGGAATCTGCTGATCCGGGCATCCAATACCATACAACAATTAACGATTGGCATACCTGCCCTGCTGCTGGCCCTATTCGTGCATCAAATCCATGTTCTGAATATATGTTCTTGGATGATACAGCTTGTAACTTGGCTTCTATCAATCTGCTACAATTCTTGGATAAGAAAAATAATTTCGACATCGAAGGCTTTGAGCATACAACACGCTTATGGATGATTGTATTGGAAATCTCTGTGCTTATGGCACAATTCCCATCCAAGCAAATCGCGCAACTGTCTTATGACTATCGCACAACTGGCCTTGGGTTTGCTAACATCGGTGGCCTATTGATGACTTCCGGTATCTCTTATGATTCAGATGAAGGCCGCGCAATCTGTGGTGCCATCTCTGCCATTATGACTGGTATTTGCTATGCCACATCTGCTGAAATGGCTGGTGAGCTTGGGCCATTCCCAGGCTATGCACCAAATAAAGATGCAATGGCTCGTGTAATGCGCAACCATCGCAATGCAGCCTATGGCAAAGATACAGGCTATGAAGAGCTATCCATCAACCCTGTGCCGCTAGATCATAGCTCACTAAAAAACAAAGCCTTTATTGAACATGCACAAAAAGCATGGGATAAAGCTGTTGAGCTTGGTGAAGAACATGGCTACCGCAATGCGCAAACCACAGTGATTGCACCAACAGGCACAATTGGCCTAGTTATGGATTGCGATACCACAGGTATTGAGCCAGATTTTGCCTTAGTAAAATTCAAAAAACTTGCTGGCGGTGGTTACTTTAAAATCATTAACCGTGCAGTACCAACCGCGCTTAAAACCCTTGGCTATACCAAAGATGAAATTAAAGCCATGGAAGATTACGCTGTTGGCCATGGCACATTAGCTGGCGCTAATAGCATCTCTCACGAGGCTTTGAAGTCAAAAGGCTTTACCGATGAGGTTATCGCGCAATTGGAATCTGGCCTTAAAAATGCCTTTGATATTAAATTTGCATTCAACAAATTCTCACTGGGCGAAGAGTTTTGTAAAAACGCTTTAGGCTTTAGCGATGAGCAATTGAATGACTATGAATTTGATATGCTGGCAGCCCTTGGCTTCTCAAAAGCAGAGATTGAAGCAGCCAACATCTATTGCTGTGGTGCGATGACGTTAGAAGGCGCACCTCATCTTAAAGAAGAGCATTATGCTATCTTTGATTGTGCGACACCTTGTGGCCGCATTGGCAAGCGCTCTCTATCTGTTGGTAGTCACATCAAAATGATGGCAGCGGCTCAACCCTTCATCTCTGGTGCGATTTCAAAAACCATCAACATGCCAAATGATGCGCTTGTTGCTGATTGTAACGAAGCTTACATGCAATCATGGAAGCTAGGTTTGAAAGCTAATGCGCTTTATCGTGATGGCTCTAAACTTTCTCAACCGCTTAATGCAGCTTTAATTGAGGATGAAAAAGATGAAGATGCAATCGAAGAAATGGTAGCTGCACCAGCGGCTGCGCGTGCACCATTGGTGGCAGAAAAAATCGTTGAGAAAATTGTTGAGAAAACCATTCGTGAACGTGAAAAACTATCTGATCGCCGCAAGGGCTATAC
>CAKMZG010000125.1 GCA_929200335.1 uncultured Alphaproteobacteria bacterium
TTTAATATACATCTTCAAGCCGCTGAAATAAATATTTATTTCAGATTTAAAAAAACATCACGACATAAAATTAAAGGCGGGATTAACCCGCCTTTGAATAATTATATAATTATGTTCGACTTAGAACTTTGATGAGATACCAAAGTTAAATTCCTGTATCTTATCATAAGATGTTTTACTAAATGCATGGGCATAGTCTGCACGCAATGCACCAAATGGTGAATCCCAAATGATAGAAGCGCCTACTGATGCTCGGATTGTATCATCATTGAATGTTGCACTAGTAGCATTTGATACAGCGCCAGAATATTCATTGCCAGTCAATGTACCAGCTTCAACAAATACCGCACCGCGCAAGCCAAATGAACGAGGCAAACCATAAAGTGGGAATTGCAATTCAGCAGTCGCATTATAATAGGTAGTACCACCAAGTGCTTCACCTGTTGTCAAATCACGAGGACCGATACCCGATGCAGCAAAGCCTCTAACAGCTTCTGAACCTTGGAAGAAGTTGTCGATATGACGAAGATTATCGCCTATAGATTCAATATGACCTGCACCAATTGAAACCATACCAATCAAATCAGCATCTTCATGTAATATATGGTAATAGCTTGCGCGTGTTGTGGCCTTGAAGTAATTAGCATCACCACCAACGCCAGCATATTGAAAGCTAGCGCGAGCATATAGGCCTTCACGTGGCAACTTAGTATTATCAAGCGTGTTATAAACTAATGAACCGCCAACTGAAGAAGTTACCCAAGTACCGATTGATGCTTGAGTGGCAACAGATAAATCAGTTAAAACCACCCCTTCACCTGCTTTAATTTCAGTTTCATCATAAGAATAATATACACTAGCTTTCAAATCATCGGTAATTGGTGCAGTAACTCTTAATTTACCACCAAATGATGAACGATCAAAACTCGAGGTGCTATTAGCTTCACTGGTTGTACGATAAATATCAAAACCAGCTGCAAGACGGCGCCCTAAGAAGAAAGGCTCTGTAAATGAGAATTCATATTTGCGATCATCTTGACCAAACGAGCCAGACAATTTCAAATGTTGACCACGGCCTAAGAAATTTTTCTCAGAAAATGATACAGTTGCAAGAGCACCGCCTGAACTTGAATAACCACCACCTAATGACAATTCGCCAGTTGGTTGATCCTCAACATTAACAACGATAATAACACGATCTTCAGCAGAACCAGGCCGTGTAGTTATTTTAACAGATTTAAAGTAGCCAAGCTTTTCTAAGCGATCTTTTGCATTAGCAATTAAAGCTTTATTGTAAGCATCGCCTTCTGATATATCGAATTCACGGCGAATAACATAATCCCTAGTACGGGTATTACCTTCAACCTCAATACTATCAACATAGGCTTTTGCACCTTCATCAATATAATAGGTTAATGAGATTGTATTATCATCAAAATTACGATCGCCACGCGGTGTAACTTCAGCAAAAGAATGGCCTTCACCAGACAATTTTTCAGTCATCGCAATCATTGATTTACGAACATCACGCGCATTATAGGTATCTTGGCTCTCCGTCTTAATCAAACGGCTAACATTCTCGCCATCAACACCTTCAATAGAACTTTCTATACGGATATCACCAAATTTGTAGCGCACACCTTCATCTACATTGAATGTAATAATGTAGGAATTATCCGCTTCAACAAAATCCACATCCGTAGAAATCACTTGAAAGTCAGCATAACCACGATTGACATAATACTGTGTCAACAATTGCTTATCATTTTCAATGCGGCGCGCATCATAGATATCATCATTACGCAACCAACTTAATAGATTAGTCTTATGAGTTGACACAACATCTGACAAACGATACGCGCTATATGCATTATTGCCTGTGAAATTCACAGCAGAAATCTTAGATTTATCCCCCTCATCAATATCAAACACCACATTGGCGCGACCTGATGGCAAGGATACGATACGAGCATTAATATTAACGGCATTACGCCCTTTTGCACGATATGCCGCCTTTAAAGCATCAATATCATTTTGAATGGTATTGTCATTCACAACACCACCTGTTTGACTATCAACTGTAGCCTCTAGCACAGGAACCTTCAAACGCGCATTGCCGTTGAATAAAACCTTACTTATCAACACCTGCGATGATTGGGCATGAGCGATTGACGTAAAAGGCACCGCAATTGGGGCCAATATCAAAGAACCACCTACCAAAGCAGTGGATAGCATTAATGTAGAAACATAGCTTTTCATTGAATTCATCTTCTTCTTTTCATCCATACTCAAAGCTCTTTATACAAGCATTGATTTTTTTTAACAGTCAAAACAACTTTACTTTAACACCGATGAATACTGAGAAAAACATAGGATCACCCTAAACATCTTTCCTCGCACTCCCTTAATATCCCACGAAACCGTAGAATTTAAGACCACTCTTCATACGAACTAAAAATAGCTCAATATAAACTTTGGGATCGCCTAAAGACAGCCCATAAATTAAAGCATATAAATCAAACCGCAAGTGCTTTCAACATAATTCATCAAAAGCCAAGCAATTAAAAGCGTAGTTTATTAAAACCACATACCAAATATTCTTTTTGCAAGATTCTTGCAATCATTCAAGTCTTGATTAACAAACTTCTCAAGATTTTAACACATGTTGAGGAAATTAACACCATAAGCCATTAACATAGTTAATAAACTGTGACCTTTTCAACACAGTCTACTTAACAGGAGTTGGTTAAATCATTAAATATCACAAATACCATCAAAGCCATAATCAAGCCAAGCCCAATGCGAAAACAGATATCCTGCGCCTTTGCACCTAATGGTTTGCCTCGAATAGCCTCAATTGCATAAAAGACTAGATGGCCGCCATCCAGCATAGGGATAGGGAAGAGATTAATCAATCCAATGCCAATTGATAAAAAGGCGGCAAAATTAACCAACGCCCCAATACCAAGTGTTGCCACCTGCCCCGAGGTCTTTACAATTTTCACCGGCCCACCCACTTGGCAGACATCTTGACGTCCAGCAATTAAATCGTAAATAAATTGAAACGTCTGTTTAATGACAAACCATACTTCATTAGCCGCTTTAGTAACCGCACTTATTGGACTATAAGTAATGTGGCGCACTTGCTCAGGATCAAACTTTGCCACAACCCCTAAAAGACCAACCTTATTAAAATTACCAAAACGATCTTCTTGACGATGCATACGTGGTGTTATTTTCAAATCAATCAAGCTGTTATTACGCTCAATAGTGAAGCTTAGTTCACGATCTGGGCTAACACTTACAATTCTGCGCACATCCATAAAGGACGGTGTCTCAACCCCGTCAATTGCCACAAATTTATCGCCAACTTGAATACCAGCATCATATGCAGCACTGTTTTCTTGAACTTCGCTAACGATAGGATCGCTCTCATAAGTGCCAAATAGAAAAAATGAACCTGTGAAAATAACCAGCGCTAGAATAAAATTAGCAATAGGGCCTGCGGCAACAACTGCGGCGCGCTGACCAACTGTTTTAGATTCCAAAGTTCCCTCACGCTCTTGCGCACTCATACTCGCTAGCTTTTCATGATCAGGTACTGATGCTGCATTTTCATCGCCCTTAAATTTCACATAACCACCAAGCGGAATAGGTGCCAACTTCCAGCGCGTGCCGTGCTTATCGGTAAAACCAACCAGCTCTTTACCAAATCCCACCGAAAAAGCTTCAACCGTTACACCATTCCATCGCGCAACCAAAAAATGGCCAAGCTCATGGAAGAACACAATAATCACCAGTACGAATAAAAAGGCTAAAAGAGTTGTCAAAGCAGAACCACCCGCACCTATAAATTGTTGTAGAATTTCCATTTATGAGATCCAGTTTTGAAATTAAATTAAAAGTTCAAGCGCCGCTTGAGCTATTGTTTCAACGCTCCATGCGCTTTCAGAAGATTTAGGTGCAAAATATAGCGACATCATGGCAAATAAAACAAATAGTGCGGCCGTTGGGCTTAAGCCATCCACTCTATCCATAACACCACCATGACCAGGAATAAGTTGGCTGGAATCTTTCACACCAAAGCGGCGCTTAATCCACGATTCAAACAAATCGCCATATTGCGAGAAAACCGACAAGAACAAGGTAATTGCAATACCAATAATTGAGATCGAGCCAAACATATAATAAATAAACAAGCTGCCACAAATCGTGCCAATACTAACACCACCAATAAAGCCTGCCCATGTCTTTTTAGGGCTTACGCGAGGGGCAAACTTAGGCCCGCCAATCATACGACCACAAGCATAAGCACCAATATCAGTTAGCCAAACAATTGCAAATAGGAACAAAACCATAGCAATGCCAGCCTGCTCATTTAAGCGCAGTACAACCATCGCCATTGCACCAGCTACGGCATAAACAAGACCAACCGGAGACCAAGGCTGCCTTTTTGACACTAAACTCAAGATCAAAAGCATTATAAAACCGATACCAAGCACTAAAACACTAGATAGCCACTCGCCAGCGATCACCGCCCCCAGAACTATGATTAAAAACAGCCATGCAATAATGCGTCCCATAGCTGATGTGGCCGCACTTACCATATTTGTCCATTCCCAATGAATAATCACAGCCATCAAAGCCATCAAAAGAGCAAAACCAATACCACCCAACCAAAGAAAACCAATGACAACGATTGCAAGGATAACTGCCGAGACTATACGGAGCGGCAGATCTCCCATTTTCTCTGAACTCCCATCAGATTTTTGAGAATTAGAATTTTGGGTTGAGTTCTCTTGGGGTTGAAGCTCTTGTTTACTCAAGAAGCTGCTCCTTCTTTTACACCACCATAACGGCGATCACGAGATTGATATTCTGCCACAGCATTATGCAACTCTTGGGCATTAAAATCAGGCCAATGACAATCAATAAATACTAATTCAGCATAGGCTGCTTGCCACATTAAGAAATTTGAGAGGCGTTGCTCACCACTGGTGCGCAAAATCATATCAGGCGCAGGCACGCCAGCAGTATCTAGATTTTTCTCAATCAGCTCTGGAGTAATATCATCTGGTGATATTTCCCCCTCAACGGCTTGTTGGGCTAATTTTGCAGCGCAACGTGCAATCTCATCTTGCGAACCATAATTAAAAGCAATCATAAGGGTTAAACCCGTATTGTCTTTAGTTAGGCTTTCGGCCTCATCAATCAAAGGGGCTATATCATCAGGCAAATCATCACGTCTGCCAATAATTCTGACCTTAACATTTTCAGTATGCAATTCGGCTAAGTCTTTACGAATGAAATACTTCAAAAGCCCCATGAGGTCATTGATCTCTTGCTGAGGACGTGACCAATTTTCAGATGAAAAGGAGTAAAGGGTGAGATTTGGAATACCCAATTCCCCCACATCACGAACGGTTTGACGCAAAATTTCTAAACCACGATGATGGCCTTGGGTGCGCATCATACCACGCGCTTTTGCCCAACGCCCATTACCATCCATAATGATAGCAAGGTGCTGGGGCAATCGCGTTTTATTTAGCTCTGTTGCTTGTCCATCCATATAACTGCCTAACTCTTAAACAAGTCTTTTATGTTTTTAGGCTTGTTTCATTAGATTTGAAAATATGTGGTGTTAAACCTGCATAATTTCTGCTTCTTTAGTGCTTAGCAATGTATCAATTTCCGCGATTTTCTCATCGGTCATTTTTTGTACTTTATCAGACATTGAACGTGCATCATCTTGCGGGACATCGCCATCTTTTTCCAGCTTTTTTAATGTCTCCATACCATCGCGGCGCACATGACGAACAGCAACGCGTGCATTTTCTGCATAGGTGGCTGCAACTTTTGTCAATTCACGGCGGCGTTCCTCATTCAACTCAGGTAGAGGCACACGAACTGTAGTACCATCTGTTACTGGGTTAAGCGCAAGAGTAGACTCACGAATGGCTTTTTCCACTGGAATAACCATAGCCTTATCCCAAACCTGAACGGCAATCGTACGTGGCTCAGGCACATTAACCGTACCCACCTGAGAGATCGGCATTTGCTGACCATAAGCCTCTACCATAATTGGATCAAGTAAGCTTGCGGAAGCGCGACCTGTGCGAATACCAGCTAAATCATGCTGAAATGAAGCAACTGAAGCTTCCATACGGCGTTGGATATCATTTAAATCAAGTGACATATTCTTTCCCTTATTTGACTTAGCGCTAATTGCGCTTCATTCAATTAATCTCATGTTAAACCAAGAATGTGTTCAAAGTTTAGAGATTATAATTCCCATTCAGCCTATAGCCTTAACCATGCACTAATGTAAAGCGCCCCTCGCCCTTTAATATAGTAGCCAAGCCACCCTCTTGCTTGATAGAAAACACCAATACTGCAATATTATTATCCCGCGCTAAACTTACAGCTGCTGCATCCATCACCTTCAATCCCTTATTTAGAACATCGGTATAAGTAATCTCATCATAGCGCACAGCATCTTTATCAATTTTAGGATCTGCTGAATAAATACCATCCACATTAGTACCCTTAAGGATAGCCTCTGCGCCAAATTCTGATGCACGTAATGCTGCCCCTGTATCCGTAGTAAAATAAGGAGAGCCCGTACCACCTGCAAAAATTACGATTTTACCCGCATCGCGATGGGCAATCATACCGCGCTGAGTAAAGCGCTCACAAACTTGTGGTAAATCCAAGCCAGACATAACAACAGCTGGTGCACCAAGGGCATCAAACGCCATTTTCAAAGATATAGCATTCATCACGGTTGCTAACATCCCCATTTGATCACCAGATACGCGATCGGCGCCTTTTGCTGCTAAGGCAACGCCTCTGAAAATATTGCCACCACCCACAACAATACCGATTTCTGCGCCAAGCTTTTGAGCGCTCACAATATCTTGCACCACCTTTGATACCATATTGGGATCAATGCCAAACCCTTGCTCACCCATGAGGCTCTCGCCTGATACTTTATAAATCACTCGCTTAAAACGTAAATCAGCAGTCATAGAATCTCTCCAGAATTTTTCTCAAAATACTGGATGAGGCACAAAATGTCGACAGGATTATTGGATTGCTCACGGTTCTTTTATGCGCAATACGCTTATACGTACTAAAATTTTGCAAACAAAATTTCACGCAATGCCAATTGCCATACTGATAATTCTATGATGTGGCACCATCGCAGGAATTTTGTACCAAAAACACTAAATCCCGTGAGAGAAATATTAATTCACCACTTGTTAAAACCCACCCTCATTATTTTTCAATGAAGTGGTGAACCTCTTTCAATTTTCTTGGTTCATAATCAA
>CAKMZG010000126.1 GCA_929200335.1 uncultured Alphaproteobacteria bacterium
TGGTGCTATGGCTGCTGCTATCGGTTCTGCTTCTGTTGCTACAACTGCTCATGCCATGGAAAAAGAAAAGTGTTACGGCGTTTCACTAGCTGGCAAAAATGATTGTGCAGCAGGCCCTGGTACAACATGCGCTGGTACATCAAAGGTAGATTACCAAGGTAATGCATGGACTAAAGTTGCTAAAGGAACATGTGAAACAACTGAAGTTGAAGGTGATCGCAAAGGTTCTTTGACGCCATTGGATCGTGATTTACCAAAATCATAATTTTATAAATATTTGAATAAGGTGCGATACTATGAATAACGTCGTTGAACAATCAATACATAATCAGAATGATCGCACCTATTCATGCTTATTGAATGCTAATTTTGCAGGTGCAGGCTTTAAATCCGAGCATTTTGAAGATATTTTTAAAAGCCAAGCAAAAATTGGCTTTTTTGAAGTCCATGCAGAAAATTATATGGGTGCAGGCGGAATGCCGCACTTTCAACTCGATAAAATTCGAGAACATTATGCCATTTCCCTCCATGGAGTTGGCCTATCAATTGGCGGTGAAATTCCCCTTGATGTTGATCACTTGGCACGCTTGAAAGCGTTGAATGAACGTTATGAGCCTGAATTATTTTCAGAGCATCTGGCATGGTCTAGTCATGGTCAAAATTTTTATAATGATTTACTGCCTCTTCCCTATAACACACAAACGCTTAAACAGGTTTGTGAGCATATTAATCAAGTGCAAGATGTTATGGGGCGACGTATGTTGCTGGAAAACCCATCTACCTATGTTATTTTCGAACAATCTACTATGGATGAGATTGAATTTATTACAGAAATAGCCAAGCGCACAGGATGCGGTTTATTACTGGATGTGAATAATGTTTATATCTCCGCCACCAACCACCAATATGATGCAAAGCAATATTTGAATGATTTTCCTATTCAACACGTGGGTGAAATTCATCTCGCTGGCCATGCCGTTGATGAAGATGAAAAAGGTAACCCCTTATTAATTGATGCCCATGATCGCGAAGTTGATAAGGCCGTATGGGCGCTTTATGAAAACCTTATTCAAAAAACTGGCGTTATTCCCACGCTCATTGAATGGGATAATGAATTGCCCTCGTGGGATATTTTGAAAAATGAAGCTGATAAGGCAAATAAATTGCTTGCGAATGCGAGCTGTCATTCCTCTAATAAATTGGCAGGATAAAGCGCGCTATGGAAAGTCTAAATTCACAATTTACCAGCGCTATTAGTCAATCAGATTTAGCTGTGCCTATAGGTGTTGTGGATTATCAAGGCGATGTTTCAAAAAAACGCTTTGATGTATATCGCAATAATGTGATTGTTAGCCTCCTTGAGGCTTTGCGCCAAACTTATCCTGCAATTGAAATGCTGGTTGGTAAAGATTTTTTTCAAGCGCTGGCACTCACTTTTATTGAAAAATATAAACCAACATCGCCAATAATGTATCTTTATGGAAAAGAATTTAGCCAATATATTCATGGGTTTGAACCTTTAGATAAATATCCCTATATGGCTGATGTGGCGCTTTTGGAATACAACCGTGTGCAATCTTATCATGCTGAGGATGCACCCGTGATAGCGGGTGAAAATATAGCTGAATTTGGTACGGAAAATTTTGGGGATTTACGCTTTGAAAAGCATTCAGCTGTTTATATTGAACGCTCAGTATGGCCTATAGTCTCTATTTTAGTTGCAAATTTAGGTGGTGGGGATATGCGTGATGTGAACCTTGAGGGTATGGAAGATGCTTTAATAGTTCGCCCAGAATGTCAGGTAGATGTGCATTCTCTACAAGCAGGACAAGTGGTGTTCTATCAAGCCTTATTTTCAGGGCTTACATTGAATGAAGCCTATTATAAAACTGTAAATGTCGTGATGGACTTTGATTTAGAGTATAGTATTACTATGGCATTAACCCATGGTTTATTTCAAAAAGTATATTTATAAAAATGCAATAGGAGACATAGTATAAATGATTCAATATCTACATAACAGCATCTTTACTAGGATAGAACGATTCGCAGGCGATTGGTTTATTGGCCTTGCAGCACGTTTTACCTTCTCCAGTGTATTGTTATTTTATTTTATTAATTCAGCACGCACTAAAATTGAAGAGGGGCTTTTTGGGTTTCTCAGCATTAAAGAATCTGCTTACTATCAAATTTTGCCTTCCGTGGTCGAGGCTTATCAGGATGATGTTTCGGCAATTCCGACCATCCCATATCATTTAATTGTTATGCTTGGCACTTATGCAGAGTTTATTTTGCCTGTGTTAATTTTGTTGGGTTTGTTCACGCGGATTGCAGCGCTTGGTATGATTGGGTTTATCGCAGTGCAAACTTATGTTGATATTAATTTCCATGGTGTTGGAGCTGAAACCATAGGTGGTATGTTCGATCGTTTTCAAGATTCTGCAATTGCAGACCAACGTTTGATGTGGCTATTTCTTTTATTGGTTCTCCTTATTAAAGGAGCGGGAACATTCTCATTGGACAATTTATTACTTAAGCGCAGATGGAAATAGAAATTAAACTAGTAATTTTGCTTTAATTTGTTATTATGTAAGACTATAGTCGATATAAACAATAATCATGTTTATATCGAATTTAAACAGGGGTCTGGGTATTTAATATTTTAATATGTCTAATTATTTCAAAAAAATAAACGCAGTTGGTGCTGTGTTCATAATGATTGTTGGTGCGGTTTTTTCTAACAGCTTAGCTATGGCGGCAGAAAAACCAATAAATCACGAAGCTAAATTTACGGTTTATTTTTCAGGTATTCCTGTTGGCGTTGCAGTATTTGATTTATTGCTCAAGGGAAAGCAATATCAATTGGCAATTAGTGGGAAAACTATTGGTTTAACGAAGCTTTTGTCAAATGGTAAGGGTTCAGTACGGTCTGCTGGTATTGTACATGGTAGTAATGTGCAGTCTGATGTGCAGCGATTGAATTATAAAGATAGCAAGAAAAAAATATCGTCTTTACTGGTGTTTAAAAATAAAAACCTTGTTTCAGAAAAAATCACCCCAAAACCTAAAGTTCATTCTGATACGGTACCTGTCTATGAAGCAGATAAAATTGGTGTTATAGATCCTGCTAGTGGTATAATTTTACCTGTAACATCTCAAAATATTGGTAATGGGCGTGAAATTTGTAACAGAACCCTTGCAATTTATGATGGTGGCGCGCGCTATGATATAAGGTTGCGATATAAGCGTAAAGAAAAACGGTCGATCAAAGGCTTCAAGGGAGAAGTATTTGTTTGTCAATTGCGATGGATCCCTGTTGCTGGGCATCGTCCTAAGAAAAATGTAAAATATATGGCTAATAACAAAGGAATTGAAGTATCCTACGCCCAGTTGAAAAATGAAGCTATTTATATGCCAATAAAATTTACAGTACCAACCAAATATGGTACAGTCGTTGCTAAGGCAACAAAATTTACTACTCAATAACTATTACTTGATTTATGTTTTTGTGGGGTGGTAGTGCTCTATCAATACTTTAGTTTAAATTGTAATTAATAGTATTTTTATATACATTAATCCTTGAAAAATTTATTCTTTTTTAAATTTTTGTTTTTATTAATTTTATATATAAATTTGAATTTCCAGTAATGGCCATTTGGCACATATGTTGAAAGTGACACCTATGCATGTTTGGATAATATTGCTATCCGGCCTACTTTATTTAGGCTTATTATTCTTCATCGCAAAATTATTTGACAAACCTGCAGAAGAGCAAAGACGCCCCCAGCCGTTGCGCTATGCGTTTAGCCAAGCCGTATTATGTTCATCCTGGACATTCTTAGGTGCCGTGGGGCTGGCTGTCACAGGGAAGATGGAATTTCTTGGAATTTATTTTGGCCCAGTGTTTCTCTATACAATTGGTCGCCCGCTTTTAAGACGTATCATTGAGGCTGCAAGAATTGAAGGAATTACTTCTTTATCAGATTTCTTGGCAGCGCGCTATGGCAAGAGTGTTGCCGTGGGTTGCATGGTTACCTTTGTTGCATTCATTGGCACCTTGCCCTTCATTGTTATGCAATTGAAGGCCATTTCATCGACAATTTCATTAATTGATATAGCTCACGAGCGTCACGATGGTTTGCAAAACTTATTTGTCTTAGATATTCCAATGCTATTGATCATCGCCTTTGCTTTCTTTGTTATCATTTATGGCACTCGTCATCATGATGTAACAGAAAGCCGTCAAGGTTTAATAAGCGTGGTTGCATGGGATGGTATAGTAAAACTGGTAGCGATCTCAGTGCTGGGTATTTTTGCGTTATATAGTCTTTTTGATGGCCCCTTAGATTTTGTGCGCGCCGTTGTTAGTTCTGATAAGGTTTTGTCTTTTAGCCAAAATTTTAATTGGTTACACTTTTTTGCTATTGGATTGATGTCTTTGTTAACTATTATTTTGTTACCAAGACAATTTCATGTTGCCGTGGTGGAAAATCATTCAAAAAGTGAATTTGATGTCGCTTCTATGGTTTTTCCTCTTTATTTAATTACGCTTAATTTCTTTATTTTTATCATTTCTATAGCGGGTGTACTTGTTTTACCTGTAGATACAGATCCAAATTTTTATCTTCTATCCATTCCGCAAATCAAGGGTGCTCTATGGCTAGAGGTTCTTGTCTTTATAGGCTGTCTTTCTGCTGTTGCTGCTACCGTAATGGTAGCCGTAGTTGCCTTAACCTTGATGATTGCTAATTCTGTAGTTTTACCACTTTTATTGCGTAATAATAATTTGATGCAATGGGTAGGCCATAATGACATTCCTAAATTTATGAACAATTTGCGTCGGGTCATTATTGTTGGAATTTTTCTTTGTGTTTATGTGTTATATCGCTTGCTGGGAGATTACACCACATTGACATCCAGCGGCCTCATAAGTTTTATTGCCATGTCTCAATTAGCGCCTGCTATGTTCATAGGCCTATTTTGGCGCCGTGCTAATGGCAAGGCTACTATCGCCGGCATTAGTGCTGGTATGTTTGTTTGGATTATCTGTTTGCTGGTTCCAATTCTAGTAGGGTTTGATATATGGCAAGCATTGGGCTTAGAAAATCTACGCTTTGCTCAAGATATATATACAAATGGCGCAGCGTGGTCATTACTGGTTAATTTAACTGTATTTATTGGCGTGTGCTTGTTCTCTAAGCCAACCGCAATCGAGCTGCAACAGGCAGAAAATTTTGTCTTTAATGGCAAAACTGCAATGCCGATTGCCGAAGGCAGTAATTTCACGCTTAAGATCCAAGATCTATGTAATACAATTGAGCTTTATTTAGGGCCTGAAAAATGTAAGCAATCTTTCTTAGCTTTTACTGAAAAAAGCGGAAAAGAGATTAGCATGGAAGATTATGTTGATGCTAAGGTTTTGCGTTATGCAGAACATGTTTTGGCGAATAGTGTTGGCGCAGCTTCAGCGCGTTTGATTATGGCTCTATTGATTAAACGCGGCTCAAGTCAAGAAAACTCTGAAACCTATGAACTATTAGGCGAAGCCTCAAAGGCTTTAAAAGAAAATCGAGATATTCTACGCCGAGCATTGGATCAGGTTGATCAAGCAATTACTGTATTTGATATTAAAAATCAGCTGATCAATTGGAATAAGCAATTTAGAGCAATGCTTAATTTGCCAAATAAATACGGGCAAGTTAGTTGCCAACTTGAAGATATTGTAGATGGCATTATTAAACATAATAATGTTTCCAATGATCTCACAGTTCAAACTATACTTAACCATTTAAATACGGTTGGTAAGCCATGGGTATTAGAAATTATAGATCAAGATGTTTCTATTGAGATTTTAACCAACACTATGCCAGATGGTGGTTTGGTGATATCTTGGAATGATATCAGTGATAAAGTACGTTCAGCTAGATCGTTGTATAATACAAACGAGAGCTTGGAGCGTCGCGTTGAAAAACGTACAGAAGAACTCACAAAAGCCAATGAGCAATTAGCCATTGCCACTAAAACAGCTCAAGAGGCCAACCTCTCCAAAACACGATTTTTGGCGGCCGCTGGGCATGATATTCTTCAGCCATTAAATGCTGCGCGATTATATGCATCGACCTTGTTGGAGCGTGCATCTAAAACAGGAGATGCTAAGTTAGAGCAAAATATTTTGGACAGTTTAAGTTCTGTTGAAGATATTTTGGACGCGGTGATTTCCATCTCCAAATTGGATTCTGGCTCAATGCAGCCAACGCTTAATTATTTTAGTGTTGAAAAGCTGTTTAACCAATTACAGGTTGAGTTTACGCCTATTGCTGAGAGTAAGAATGTTGAGTTACGTTTTGTATCATCAACCCTTTGGGTGCGCTCAGATCAAAATTTCTTACGCCGAATTTTACAAAATTTGATCTCGAACGGCATTAAATATGCGCCTTATGGTAAGGTCTTGGTTGGCTGCCGCCGTCGAAAAAACATGGTTGTTTTTGAGATCTTAGATAATGGCATTGGCATTAGTGAAGAAGAGCAAGAAAAAGTCTTTTCAGAATTTATACGCCTTGATTCAGGTGCAAAGGTTGCTCCTGGTCTTGGTCTTGGTCTTTCTATCGTGCACCGCGTCGCGCAGGTGTTAAATCATCCCTTGAAGTTAATTTCCACCTATGGTGAAGGTTCAAAATTTTCATTGGTCGTGCCAATTGCTGCTTCCTTATCACGTCGCATGGATGGGCAAGCTATTCGTCGTCCTAAACGGCGGGTTGATATTGCAGATATGAAAATTCTTTGCATCGATAATGAGCAGAAAATTTTAGATGGCATGGAAGCTCTTTTATCCGAATGGGATTGTGATGTTATGACAGCGCTTTCTGAAGAGGCTGCATTGGAAATAGTAAAACAGCGCGATGATCAGATTGATTTCATTGTCGCAGATTATCATTTGGATGAAGGTAAAACAGGTATTGATGCGGTTGTGGCAATAAGAAAATATTATAAAAGCCCAATTCCCGCTGTCTTGGCCACAGCAGATCGAAGTGAGGAAGTGCAGGAAAATGCTGCGCGAACCGAATTGTCTATTCTACGCAAACCAATTAAGCCGGCAGCGCTACGCGCACTTCTTGCTAGCCGCCGTAAGCGCCGTGCGCCGCAGGATATCAGTCTATAGCGTTCTTAATTGCAACCAATTCTCTAAAGCTTGATGTGTTTATAAAGACCTTTGCATAATAGCCTTTTATCGCCTGAAGACACTTCGTGCCTGAATGCGTCAATAACTTGCTCCGATCCTCAAA
>CAKMZG010000127.1 GCA_929200335.1 uncultured Alphaproteobacteria bacterium
GCAAGGGAGGCGGCATAGGAGGCATAGGCGGCATCGGCGGCATCGGAGGCATCGGCGGCATCGGCGGCATCGGAGGCATAGGAGGCGGCATCGGAGGCGGCACGAACCACCCTAATATCATGGGGCGGATACAAACCCGCGCCCCATGATATTAACTGAGCACGAAAACCAGCTTTAAGCAATGAAAAATCTATGTCCAGTGAATTTTCATAAATTATATAAGGGAAAACCCGCAAAGCAGAACGCACTGCTATCACTTGCGCCCATTCAATTGGCTTATCTTTCAGATATTCTTCTAACTTTTCTTTATTATTAATATCTTCAATTTTTATAACCAAGCGCCCTCACTCCAAAATTTGTATAACTCATACTCAATATAAGATTTGAGTTAAAAATTTCAAGTAGCGGTTGTGATCAAATCTCCCCCTCATCCATCTGCCATGAAATATCATAGGCTTTTGTCTGAGTTAAAATTTCATCCATGGTGAGATATTCATGCGCCATGCAGGCACGCGGATTGGTGACATCCGTTTGTAGCAATTTTTTTAATCCCGCAGCCATGGCCATAATAGGGATCGATGGCCCATGATCAGAATGGGCAACCAATGACCATTGGCGCGCAATGGCTTTGCCCGCATCATCAAAACCATCAACGGCCACCACCATACCGCCACTTGCTGAGTTAAAGGGATGGGTTAAATGACGACCAAGAGACAAGATAGGCTCCAAACGAGTAAGATTTAATTGCACGTTCAGATATTTTTTTACCATTGCAGTTATCTTAGACATGGCCTCAATCGAAATTTGTTCAAGCTGTGATTCAAGCCCTGCGTAAAATCCCGCGCTGTCCTTCACCTTAAAGGCGGTTCCCATTAATTCTGCATCCACCGTATCCACATAGGAGCATCTGCGTTTGCGCAAATTAGGCAGGGTGAAACTTTTATCGTGTTTCCAGCCTCGTGCTGTGTCAAGTTTTCCATTACGCCAAATGGCAACAGGGCGTCCGCAATAGGATAACACCGCTTTTAAAACGGCTGCGCCAACCTTGCTCTTACCACCAGGCATAATGGCAATGGCAATATTATGCACTGCCTGCCACTCGCTCACCATATGCTGTACAACCGAATAGCTTAGCGCGGGCGTTGAGCTTGCTCCCGACAAAGCCATGACACCATTTTTTCGCGCTAGATCATCCAACGCTGGCGCATAGCCCATTAGATAATCTCTAGCATCTGCTAGATCTAGAATATGAGCGCCCACTTTAAGCGCCGCCTCTGCCAATTGGTAACTGGCAAATTGAAATGGCCCTGATAGGTCTAATACCGCAAAGGGTTTTATCGCTCGCATTTTTTCATTAAGATTTTTGGTGATATCTAAAACGACACCGTGAATGGGAATATCTTTATCAGCATTTTGCACCCATTTTTGTGTTTCTTCAACCATAGACTGCACGCTCTCCTGATTGCGAGAAGTCAACCATAGCTCAACCCCTGCAAAAGCATCCGCATCTGAAAACTGCACAATATGGCGTCTTATGCGCTCGCCAAATGAACCACTGGCGCCGACAATTAAAATCCGTTTTCCATTGTTATTTTTCATCACATGTTCCTAAGAGTTGTGGCTTTTAAAGCCTGAGTTAATTCCTCCTTGGATAGGCTAAGTCGGTGCTTATCCGCCTCATCCAAAACCATGCATTTTTTTGTTTTGCCAAAAATTTGATAGCGATTATCGGCAATAATTTGATAAATCCAGTCTCTTAATATACGTGGAACCAATTGCATTGCAACCCCAAGAACATGCCACCTGCGAAGATGCTTTAACAGTGCAATCACCGCATCAGAGCGTTTATAGACAATGGCATTTTCTATGAATAGGAAGCTCGAAGGATTTATTGGATCTTCATCATAGGTTTTCATAAGGCTGTGACCTTGCTCACTGTTTATACTCAAAAAACGAATTTCATTTGAACGCTCATTTTTACTTAAACGTTCATTTTTACTTAAACGTTCATGGGTCAAAACAAATTGAACAGCCTTTGAACATAAAACACAATGACCATCATAGACGAATATGGGAAGCTGTGCGCTCATGCCTTGCCCTCATCTTGTTGTGGTCTATCGTGATAAATTGCATTTTGAAAAAGCAGTTCACCAAAAATTTTATGGCGCAGAGATAATGAAAATTCAAAATCACCTTGGCCTAAATCGTGATGCTTAACCACCAGATGTCCAGGTTCCAAAAATTTTGGTAATTTAAAGTGCAGCTTGCCAAATTTAAAATGATAACCGTGGCCGTGAAATGCGAGCGTATCTTTACTCACTTTTGGCTTTAGGGCAATTGAAAGTCCAAAACCTATATATTCCTCCAAACCAGTTTCACCAGAAAATTTCTTAACGGATTGTATTACCTGCGGAGGTTTTTGGGCGCGTTGATAATGACGTGACCATATCTGCCCACCACTATCCTTATCTTCATAGACACTCACCACACTGGGCAGACTTACCTCTTTAAAAACGGGTAGAGGCGCACCAACTACGCGTAGTGCTTGCGCCAAAATCGCCCCCCATATGTTACGTTTTAATGTGATGTTTTCACCGCGATAATAAACAACCCTATTGTTTGATAGTGTTTTTGAAAATCTATTCCGCACCAACTTTGGCAGCTGCTGCCAAGCCTCATCTCCGATTAAATTTTGAAAGCGGCGATCCTTAGGTTGCTCAACTTTTAAAATAGAAAGGGGAGCCACTTGGTTTTGATTTTTAGTTTCTAAATTTAACATTTGAGCTCCCCTTTCATATTTTTAAGCTAACTATTTCAATCCGGGTATAAAGGATAAAACCTTCGCCCCCATTTTCATTAATTTGTCTCTGGTACCCGGTGACATTTTGTGAACTTGATCGTACCAATTATTGATGTTTTGAGTAAAATCATGCATCGCCTGCAAGCGAGCAAGCGCCACATCATCAACGCCTTTATCGCTACGCGCTTCCTCAATGCATTCCTTCAAAGTGGAAAGCGCAGGATCAAGCTCACGCGTTTTGCGTCCCTCAGATATGCGCATAGCAATTTCCCAAACATCACCCTCTGCTAAAAAATGGTCGCGACGATCGCCCTTGATAGGCACACGGTAAATCAAATTCCACGACAGTAATTCTTTAATCGAATTGGAAACATTGGAGCGCGCCATATCCAAAGTCTTGGCAATATCCTCAGCAGTGACTGGCTTATCCAAAAGGTAAAGATAGGCATGAATTTGGCTGACGGAACGGTTAACCCCCCATTGCCCACCAAGATCACCCCATTGTAAAATGAATTTTTCCATTGCCTCGGGTAATGGTTTTATTTGTTCTTCCATAATTTCGCTCACACTTCATTTCTTACAATACTTAAAACTCTGTAATTTCTGTCTTAACAGAAATATAAGAAATTAATATAAAAATGTCAAGCGATTTTAATATTAGACTTTTAGCGGGTATTGATGAATGGCGATAGCAAAGCCACAATTGCAGCATAAAGGGCAATGGCATGAAAATAGGTTATAGCCTCATGACAATAAACAACCCTTCACATCTCCATCACCGTAAGTTGAATTGTATATCCTAGAAAAGCTTCTATAGTTCATCAAGAATCAAGGAGCTACTAATGACCAATATCAAAACCCTACGCACTGAATTTACTGGGCATAGCGGAGAAATTTTATCTGCACGATTGGACACCCCTACAGGTGAAGTAAAAGCTTATGCACTTTTTGCTCATTGTTTTACTTGCTCTAAAGATATTTTGGCGGCAAAGCACATTTCCCAAGAATTAGCCCAGCAGGGCATTGCCGTTTTGCGCTTTGATTTTACAGGGCTTGGAAATTCTGAGGGCAATTTTACCGAAAGCAATTTTTCGACTAACCTGCTTGATTTCATTTTGGCCAGTGATTTCCTACGGCAAAATTATCAAGCGCCGCAAATTCTTATTGGCCATTCTTTAGGCGGCGCAGCCGTATTAGCATCTGCCCATAAAATTCCTGAAGCCAAAGCAGTCGTAACCATTGGTGCGCCCGCAGATACACAACATTTGTTGCATCATTTTGATGGTGTATTGGAAAAAATTGAAAATGAAGGCATGGCCGATGTAAATCTGGCAGGGCGTAATTTTACGTTTCAAAAGCAATTCATTGACGATTTAAAAGCAACCGATATTACCCCGCGTATCAAGACATTGAAAAAGGCCTTGCTGGTAATGCACTCCCCCATTGATGAAACGGTGGGAATTGAAAATGCAGCTAAAATTTTTGATGTCGCCAAACATCCCAAAAGCTTTATCTCGTTAGATCAAGCAGATCATTTATTAAGCAAGCAAGCAGACAGCAAATTTGCCGCTCACATGGTTGCAGCCTTTGCGAGCAGATATATTGAAACCTACGACATTGAAAATACTCAACCTGCTGAAGATTTGATAGTCAGCGAAACAGGCGTTGGAAAATTTCAACAAAGAGTACGCGTAGGTAGGCATGATTTTTTTGCCGATGAGCCAGTTTCAGTTGGCGGACTTTATAGTGGCCCCACACCTTTTGAATTTTTAAAAACAGCGCTGGGGGCTTGCACTTCAATGACCCTGCGTATGTATTTAGAACGCAAAGGCATTAAGCTTGGCAAGATTAGCGTAAAAGTTACCCATGAGAAAATCGCAACTGAGGACTGCCCAACCTGCAATGATTATCAAAAAGAGACCTTCACCCAGATTGATAGGTTTTCACGAAGCATTTCGATTGATGGCGATGTATCCCCAGAACTTTATGAAAAACTCTTAGAAATTGCAGACAAATGCCCAGTTCATAAAACCTTAGAACAAAGCGCAATTATTGAAACAAAAATTTCGAATTAAATTTTGACGCTTGTTAAAACCCAAGCGTCTTCACATCATCGCGATAATTACGGCTAACAGGAAAACGCTGATTATTTTTTAACATCAGCTCCCATTTCGCGCATTAGAGCTTAATGCGTTTGAATGAATTCAAAACGCGGCTCTAGATTCCGTAATTTGCTTCATATGGAATAAAGGGCGACATCCAAATTTAATAAGAGAAAAGCTTAAGCTTGATCTTCTGATTCTTCGCCACTGCTGCCCATGAAATAAAGCAAACCACCAACGACTAACAAAGCTATTTTGATGCCCCATGCAGCAGTATCGCCCCAATTATAGATCCAGAAGAGAAAAGATGGCACACGATCAAAAAAATCCAGAATAATTGCAAATCCACCTAAAAAGGCCATAAGGCCGCCCAATTGTTTCATAAAGTCACTCCTAAAATTAATGAAAACAGAATGACAATTCATCCCATTTATAATTGTCTAAAAATAAAATGGTAAAAATTTAACCATCCTCCTTGAGGATACACCGCTTAAAATAAACTGCAAGGACATTCAAAATTATAAACAGTTAAGAAATTTGGGAAACACAATTTCACGTAATCTATCTATGCACGATGCAGGGTGCCATATTGATGGTTTAATTATGAGGTAATTAGGATTCTTAATTTATCAATCACCCCCCTACTGTTTTTAAGTGCAGAATCAGCTATAGTCATTTTTTATAAAAATAAATTTTGAGGGCGAATGGCCGAGTGTGCCAGAACATATGTGCCTGAGGCCGATTTTGACCCTAATGATGTCGAGTTTAAGAAATAGAGAGCGTTTTTACTCGGTCTCTATAATTGCGACTAACGGGCAAGCGGGTATCATTTTTCAATAGTAGCTCCCATTTTCCACCTTCTTTAATCAACTCAATAATGGCAGATCTTGCGACCCAATGAGAGCGGTGAATTTGCAACCCCATATCTTGGGGCAAGGCCTGAATGGCATCAGACAAACGCATTAAAATCAACTCACTGCCCTTTGAAGTCACCACTTGTAAATAATGGTCTTGGCTTGATATCGATATTAAATCCCTTCCCAATTCCTTTGATATTTTTTCAAATAACAGGTTATTTTCAACACCCAATTTCTCCATTCTTGGAAAAGTTGGCTGGTTTTCATTGGCAAAATGTTGTTTCAAAACAATGACAATAGTGGCTATCAAAACATTAACGACAAGGGCTATCCCCCATAGTTGCAATAAGTTCGGGGCAATGTCCTCACTGCCAAAAAACAAAACCACAAAAACATAGACAAACAGACCTATGAAGAAAGTGCTTGCAAAAGCACCAAGTAAATAACCGCGCCATTGTGGCCAATTTTTATGCTCACTAATCTTAAGCAGGTTGGTATAACAAGCATGAGCAATCCCCGCACAACCAAAAATTGTTACAGCCCAATAGATGATGCGCTTAAACACATCAACTTGTTGTGTTCCAAAGGGGCCAGAAATTACTGCCACCACAACGATAGCAATTAAGATCACCCAAGTAAGTTTGCTTTTAAAATAACTGTGCATCTCACGAAGCGTGAAGTGTAACATCTGTGCTCCCACGTAGTTTTTCCAGCGTTTTGCGAAGTCTAGCTTTAAAGCCGACCCAAGCTCGCTAGTATGAATTGATCGGATAAAATCACGTTAATGATAGGTGCCTAATCGGGAAAAACAACCCCCAAAATACAAAACATTTCAAGGCGTTGAATTATTACAAAAGGAGGAAGAAAAATGAATATCGAAATTCTATTTCAACAAGAGCTCCCCATTCCACAACACGCATTAATGGCAATTGGGGCAATTGTCTGTGGCGGATTGCAATTAGCACTCCCAAAAGGGACAAAATTACACCGCTATTTAGGCTATTTATGGGTAATTTTACTTGCTGGTACGGCAATAAGCGCACTTTTCATACACACTATTAAAATGTGGTTTGGCTTGTTTTCACCGATCCACCTTCTTGTCCCCTTAACACTCATAGGCCTTTGGGTTGGCGTCAGATCAGCCATTAAGGGCGACATTAAACGCCATAAGAGAGATATGGTCAGCCTTTATATTTTTGCCCTGCTCATTACAGGGGGCTTCACTTTTCTGCCAGGTCGCGTGATGCATCAAGTTATTTTCGGTGGCTAGTCAATTTTCAATTTAGGAGAAAAACCATGACTACAATCTTGAAACTAACCAATATCGATAAATATTACGGTGCCTATTGCGCCGTTAAGAACTTGAATTTCACCCTTGAGGCTGGCACGGCCTTGGCGCTTTTAGGTCCAAATGGTGCAGGAAAATCCACCACAATACAAATGATGTTAGGTCTTCGCACCCCAAGTTCAGGCAACATCTCACTATTTGGTGGAGAGCATTACAAGGCCAATTATCACCGCAT
>CAKMZG010000128.1:0-5494 GCA_929200335.1 uncultured Alphaproteobacteria bacterium
CAAAACCCATTGCCGCAAACCCCAGTGCGCCGCCAATTTGCGCTATGGCGTGGATAATATTAAAGCCGTGCTTTAGCCCAGCCAATATTAAAAGTAAATTTTAGTCAAGATTAGCCTTAACCCAGTCATCGAAATCATTTAACGCACGTTGGCACTGAGCAAGTTTTTTAGCGCGTGCTTTATCTTTACCACGAAAACGCTTTAATCCTTCAGGGCGCACAATGGCACCTTCTGGAAGTGGTGGGAAAAGCCCGAAATTAATGTTCATAGGCTGAAATGATCGCGCTGATTTGTCAGGTTGGTCATAGCTAATATGTCCAGTGGTAATATGCGATAATAGCGCGCCAAAAGCGGTTGTCTCAGGTGGTGCGGGTAATTCTCTTCCCAAAATTTCATAGGCAGTGAAAAGCCCCGTTAATAGGCCAATGGCAGAGCTTTCCACATAGCCTTCACAGCCTGTGATTTGGCCTGCAAAGCGTAGGTTTGGCTGGGCTTTTAGTTGTAGAGTTTCGCTTAAAAATTTGGGCGAATTCAAGAAAGTATTTCTGTGCAGGCCACCAAGGCGAGCAAATTCCGCATTTTCCAAACCGGGGATCATTTGAAAAATTTCTTTTTGAGCGCCATATTTTAACTTGGTTTGAAAACCTACCATATTATAAAGTGTGCCGAGCTTATTATCTTGGCGTAATTGTACAACTGCATAGGCCTTGATGTCGGGCTGATGCACATTGGTTAAGCCCATAGGTTTCATAGGGCCATGACGCAGAGTCTCGCGGCCGCGTTCTGCCATAATCTCAATGGGTAGGCAGCCGTCAAAATAGGGGGTATCTTCCCATTCTTTGAATTCAGTTTTTTCACCCTCAATAAGCGCATCCATAAAGGCGTTATAGGTGGTTTCATCTAGCGGGCAGTTGATGTAATCCTTACCATCGCCATCGGGGCCTACTTTGTCATAACGCGATTGAAACCATGCCTTGTCCATATCAATACTATCAAAATGAATGATTGGTGCTATGGCATCAAAAAAATCTAGGCTTTCCTCGCCTGTTTTTTCAGATATAGCTTTTGCCAGATTGTCAGAGGTGAGGGGGCCTGTAGCAATAATACATTTGCCCCAATCCTCATCTGGCAAACCTTTAACTTCTTCGCGTTTAACCTCAATCATCGGGTTGGATTCTATTGCTTGTGCCACATGATTTGCAAAATGCTCACGATCAACAGCAAGTGCAGAACCCGCAGGAACTTTGTTGTTATCCGCAGCACTCATGATTAGAGAGCCAGCGCGGCGCATCTCTTCATGCAAAACGCCAACGGCATTCGCACTGTGATCATCAGAGCGAAATGAGTTGGAGCAAACCAGCTCTGCTAAAGTCTCGCTTTGGTGCGCATTGGTTTTTACAATTGGGCGCATTTCATGCAGAATGACTGGCACGTTATGACGCGCTAATTGCCATGCAGCTTCGCAGCCAGCTAAGCCGCCACCGATTATGTGTACGGGTGATTTTTCTTGGGTGTTTTTTGAATCTTTACTCATGCCGCGACCATAATAGCGAATGAGTAATTTCTCAACCGCTTTTATTATTGAGATTTAAATTAGAAAGAGCGGATAATAAAGAGCGCGCCTTAATAGAAGTACCACCAATAGAGGGGCTCCTAATAAAAAGCACCTCCAATAAAAAGCGCCCCCAATAAAAAGCACCCATTGAGGGAGGATCAATGGGTGCTATAGTTTGCCTGCCATTATGTTGCATGGAGGAGGAAAGACTGACAGGCATATTACCGAATAGGGAGGAAGTTTCGGTAAATTACGGAACACATTACGAAATACTTGTGTGTTTTAAAATTTTAAAAATTAAACTAAAAATGTTACTTAATACATATTACAAATTTGATAATATATTCAAATTAAGTTTTATCAATACTACTATAGGAGTATGAATTATTTATATAATTTTTTATTTTTCATTAATGAGCTTTCTATTGACTTCATGCTGAGTTTTCATTGTTATATTGATAACAAAGAACAAGTATAAACAAGAATTATTGGGAGATTAAAGTGTTTGCATTGGGAGAAGAACAACTAGCCATTCAAGAGATGGTGAAAAAATTAAGCCTAACAGCGGGAGATGGGATGAAGAGGAGTTTCTTCCTATTGAAACCATCAAGCGAACTGCAGAGCTGGGTATGGGCGGCATTTATGTCAAAGATGATATGGGTGGTTCAAACCTAGGGCGGTTAGACGCGGCCGTGATATTTGAAGGCCTCGCCAGTGGCTGTCCTTCGTTTTCAGCTTATATTTCTATCCATAATATGGTTGCATGGATGATCGATAGATTTGGCAATGAAAAACAGCGCTCAACTTGGCTGCCTAAACTATGCTCTATGGAATGGCTAGCGAGCTATTGTTTAACTGAGCCTGGCTCAGGGTCTGATGCCGCAGCACTTAAAACGCGGGCGGAATTAAAGGGTGATCATTATCTGGTTAATGGCACTAAGCAATTCATATCTGGTGCTGGCTCTAATGATGTTTATCTGACCATGGTGCGCACCTCAGATGATGGTGCGGGTGGGATATCTTGCTTAATGATCCCTAAGGATTTAAAAGGCGTTTCCTTTGGCGCTAATGAACGCAAAATGGGGTGGAAAAACCAACCAACCGCCCAAGTGATATTTGATAATGTAGAGGTGCCTGTTGAAAATTTGGTTGGAGCTGAAGGCAAGGGCTTTAATATTGCCATGGCGGGGCTTGATGGTGGGCGTTTAAATATTTCTGCTTGCAGTCTTGGGGGGGCGCAATCTGCATTTGAAATTGCTAATCAATATATGAATGAGCGCATGGCCTTTGGTAAAAAACTTCATGATTTTCAGGCGCTTCAATTTCGTGTTGCAGATATGTCCAGTGAACTAGAGGCAGCGCGATTGATGCTTTATTCTGCTGCATCAAAATACGATCAAGAACATCCCAAAACTACACTCTATAGCGCTATGGCAAAACGCTATGTGACTGATGCAGGTTTTAAAGTGGCGAATGACGCCCTACAAATGCTGGGTGGATATGGCTATTTGGCGGATTATGGCATTGAGAAATTGGTGCGTGATCTTCGGGTGCATCAAATCCTAGAAGGCACAAATGAGATTATGCGGGTGATTATCGCTCGAGAATTAGCACGCAGTAATTAAGTGACGCAGTAAATAGGTTACTATGTAACTCAGCTATATTGTAATTAGAAGAAATGAAAATATCAGGGAGATGAGAATGGCGAAGATTGGGTTTATCGGATTGGGAAATATGGGCGGACCAATGGCTGCCAATTTGGTGAAAGCAGGGCATGAAGTTTCTGGATTTGATTTGTCCAAAGACAGTTTAAAACTGGCCGCTGATAATGGCGTTGAGGTTTGCCAAAGCCCTATTGAAGCTGCAAGGGCGCAAGATGTTGTTATAACCATGTTGCCAGCAGGTCAGCATGTATTAAGCGTTTATGGTCAAATTTTATCTGAGGCTGATAAAGGTACTTTGATGATCGATTGTTCCACCATTGATGTTGAAAGCGCAAAGCAAGCCCATAAGCACGCCCAAGATTATGATATGCTTTCCATCGATGCGCCTGTATCTGGTGGCGTTGGTGGTGCGCAGGCTGGGACGCTTACTTTTATGGCTGGTGGCACAAGTGAAGCTTTTGAAAAAGCCGAGGAAATTTTGGAGCCAATGGCAGGGAGAAAAGTCCATTGCGGCGATGATGGCGCGGGACAAGCCGCTAAAATTTGCAATAATATGATCCTTGGCATCTCTATGATTGGGGTTTGTGAAGCCTTTGCTTTGGGTGAAAAGCTCGGGCTTTCCCATCAAGCGCTTTTTGATGTGGCCTCTAACTCATCAGGGCAATGCTGGTCTCTTACTACATATTGTCCAGTGCCAGGGCCTGTTGCAACCTCACCCGCAAATAATGAGTATAGGCCAGGCTTTGCCGTCGATTTGATGTTGAAAGATTTGCGTCTTGCCCAAGAGGCAGCACAAAAAGTCTCAGCTCAAACTCATCTTGGTGCTCATGCAGCACAAATCTATGGCTTGCTATCAGATCTTGGTGAAGGTGGAAAAGATTTTTCTGCCGTTATAGAAATGTTGCGAAAGAGCGAAAAAGCATAAAATCATCCAAGTTTGGCAAAATTTTCCCATCAAATTAAGAGGTTTTTAACCTTGCATTAGCCTCTTGTTAGGAAATTTTTTCTATTGTCATTCAGACTTCAGTCGGTTCTCGAATTAGGTAGTGCGTATCGAGAATTCTTAACTTGAAATTAAACCGTATTTCCTATCTCTGTGTTGCGTGAGGAAGTACGGTTTTTTTGTTTTTTTCATTCCGCCGTCGCTGGCCTTGCCAGCTACCCCGGAACCCCCGCCGATTTTCATTCCGCCGTTGCTCGCTATGCTCCTGATCTCATCGCGCGATATATAAAGTTGTCGATAGTTTTTAGCTGCCCTAGACTTTGTCCCACCAGCCAAGCAATATATGTTTTATCCTATTCATCCTCAAATGGAACATAACCTTGGCTAAATCACTCACCAGCGTCGGTTCAATTAATAAAGATCTCAGCTATGAAGCGCCAAAGGCAGATGAATGCTTTGTGCATCTGCGTGCGCGTTCGGCTTATTCTTTGCTGGAAGGCGCCATAAAGCTGGATAAATTAATGGCCTTAGCCATTGAGGATGATCAGCCAGCCCTTGCGCTTTGCGATACCAATAACCTTTTTGGTGCGTTGGAGTTTTCTATTAAAGCGGCGGGCAAGGGATTGCAGCCCATTATTGGTGTAACCCTAGAGATCGATGTAGAACAAGCTGATGTAGCAGATAATAATTCAAAATCTGATAAGCATGCAGGGCAGGTTAATCTTTTGGGCTATCCCAAGATTGCACTGCTTGCTATGGATAATGAGGGTTATGATAACCTGCTAAAACTTGTATCTTGCGCTTATTTAGATGTGGAAGATGGTGCGCGTCCCCATATTACCCAAAATCTGTTAGAGCGCTATAATGCTGGATTAATTGCGCTCACAGGTGGTCCTGATGGCCCGATTAATCAAGCAATACTGCAAGGACAAGAAACAAAGGGCGAAGCCCATTTAGATAGGTTCCATGCGATTTTTAAAGATCGTCTTTATGTGGAGCTGCAACGTCCTGATAACTATAATGTGGCTATCGAAAAGCAATTGTTAAAATTTGCCTATGATAAGGCCATTCCCATTGTTGCAACCAATGAAATCTATTTTGCAAAGCGTGAAGACTATGAAGCCCATGATGCTTTAATTTGTATCGCTGAGGGGCGCATGGTAGTGGAGGATGATCGCCGAAAATTAACAGCTTCACACCATATGATCTCTCGAAAAGAGATGGTAAAACTGTTTAAAGATTTGCCAGAAGCGATTGAAAATACAATTGAAATTGCTAAGCGTTGCGCGGTTAAAGTTGAGACTAAGGCGCCTATTTTGCCATCATTTACAG
>CAKMZG010000128.1:5504-7238 GCA_929200335.1 uncultured Alphaproteobacteria bacterium
GCCCTTGATGCTGAGAATAAAGACATCAGTAGTGAGGAAACCTTAAAGGCAGAATTTAGAGCTTTAGAACAACAGGCAGAAGCAGGTTTGAAAGCGCGCATTGATGCCCAAGGTGTTTATGAAGGCTATACACTTGATGATTATAATGATCGCCTAAAATTTGAATTAAAGATCATTCAAGATATGGGGTTCCCGGGCTATTTTTTGATCGTTGCGGATTTCATCAGTTGGTCAAAAGATCAAGGTATCCCTGTGGGGCCTGGACGTGGATCTGGTGCTGGCTCACTTGTTGCATGGGCACTTACCATTACGGATCTTGATCCCATGCGCTTCTCGCTCCTGTTTGAGCGGTTTTTGAATCCAGAGCGCGTTTCTATGCCTGACTTTGATATCGATTTTTGTCAAGATCGCCGTGGCGAGGTGATCCGCTATGTACAACAAAAATATGGTGCCGAGCAGGTGGCGCAAATCATCACCTTTGGGTCTTTGCAGGCGCGCGCGGTGCTGCGTGATGTAGGACGGGTATTGCAAATGCCTTATGGGCAAGTAGATAGACTATGTAAGATGGTGCCATCAAATCCTGCAAACCCTACTAGTCTTGCTGAGGCTATTAAAGAAGAGCCGCGTTTTGAAGAAGCTAAGCAAGAAGATGCGGTTGTTGGGAAATTACTCGACATTGCTTTGAAGCTCGAGGGGCTTTATCGCCATGCTTCAACCCATGCTGCCGGTATTGTTATTGGTGATCGTCCACTTGATAAATTGGTGCCACTTTTTCGTGATCCGCGTTCAGATATGCCTGTAACTCAATTTAATATGAAATGGGTAGAAAGCGCTGGGCTGGTTAAATTTGACTTTTTGGGGCTAAAAACCCTTACGGTGCTTAGCACTGCGGTCAATTATGTTAAACAGCGTGATATTGATTTAGATATAAGCTTAATATCCCTTGAGGATCAACCCACTTATGAGCTTTTGCAGCGTGGCGAAACGGTCGGTGTGTTTCAGCTTGAGAGTGCAGGGATGCGCAAGGCTGTTTTGGGCATGAAGCCTGATAGGCTGGAAGACATTATCGCACTTGTGGCGCTCTACCGTCCAGGACCTATGGAGAATATTCCCACCTATAATGCGCGTAAACACGGTGAGGAAGAAGCAGATTATTATCACCCCAAAATTGAGGGCGTATTAAAAGAAACCCACGGTGTTATCATCTATCAAGAGCAAGTAATGCAGATTGCACAAATCTTATCGGGTTATTCGCTTGGTGAAGCGGATTTGCTGCGCCGTGCCATGGGTAAAAAAATCCATGAAGAAATGGAAAAGCAGCGGATTCGTTTTGTTGATGGTGCGCTTGAGAATGGCTTGAAAAAAGAGCAAGCCAATATGATCTTTGATTTATTGGCTAAATTTGCAAATTACGGCTTTAATAAATCTCACGCGGCCGCCTATGCATTGGTATCTTATCAAACTGCATTTATGAAGGCTAATTATCCCGTTGAATTTGTCGCAGCCTGTATGACGTTAGATATGGGTAATACGGATAAGTTGAATGAATATTACCGTGATGCCAAGCGCTCAGATATTGAAATTGTATCACCTAGTGTGAATACCTCCTTTGCTGATTTTGCAGTGAAAGACGGTAAAGTTTTTTATTCGCTTGCTGCCATCAAAGGTGTTGGTGAACATGCGATTGAGCACCTAGTTGATGTGCGTAACGAGGGTGGGAAATTTACATCCATT
>CAKMZG010000129.1 GCA_929200335.1 uncultured Alphaproteobacteria bacterium
AATGCGAACAGGCGCGCGGCAACCGCGATTGTAGCACATATGATTGCGCTTAATCTTATCTAAATATTCAAAAGCATGTCTTATTGGCTCGCCAATAAATAGATTTTTATAATGAGAATGAACGCATATTGGTTACAAAACATATCAGAAATCTAAGCTGCTTGCTTTTTATGCGCTTTTATCAAATCGATAAATCGAGTAAATAGATAATGGCTGTCTTGGGGGCCAGGGGATGCTTCTGGGTGATGTTGTACAGAAAACACAGGCTTTCCCTTAAGCGCAATACCACAATTGGTGTCATCAAACAGCGATACATGCGTTTCTTTAACATGATCTGGTAGGCTGCTGCTATCCACCGCAAAGCCATGGTTCATGGAGACAATTTCTACCTTGCCTGTTGTATGATCTTTTACAGGATGGTTAGCGCCATGGTGTCCTTGGTGCATTTTTACGGTTTTAGCACCTAAAGCTAGTGATAAGATTTGATGACCTAAGCAAATCCCAAATATCGGCACATCGCTTTCGATTAATTTTTGAATGATTGGCACTGCATATTCACCCGTTGCCGCTGGATCACCAGGGCCATTGGAGATGAAAATTCCATCAGGGTTAAGGGCTAGAATTTTCTCTGCCGAGGTTTGTGCTGGCACAACTGTGACTTTGCAGCCGAGATCTGCAATAAGACGCAGAATGTTACGTTTTATGCCAAAATCGATGGCAACAATATGGTGTTCGGCATTTTCTTGATTGCTATAGCCTTCATCCCATACCCAACTTTGCTCCAGCCATTCGGTATTATCATCAGAGCTGCTTGGTAGTGCTAGGTCTTGGCCTTCAAGCCCATTCCAAGCTTTAGCTTTTGCTGCTAGGCTATCGATATCAAATTCGCCATCTTCATTATGAGCAATGACCGCATTGGCTAAGCCGTTTTCGCGGATATAAGCGGTTAATGCGCGGGTATCTACCCCATAAAGAGCGATAATGCCTCGCGCTTTTAGCCAAGCATCAAAAGTTGAGGTTGAGCGAAAATTAGACGGTGCGGTAATCTCTGATTTAAAAATAGCCCCCACAACATCGGATTTATTTTCAGGCTCAAGATCTTCATAATCCTCCTCATTGGTGCCAACATTGCCAATGTGGGGGAAGGTGAAGGTTACAATCTGCCCAGCATAGGATGGATCAGTTAGAATTTCTTGGTAGCCCGTAATTGCAGTATTAAAGCAAATTTCAGCCTCTGCAACGCCTGATGCGCCTGCGCCTTGCCCATAAATTGTTGTGCCATCAGCTAATACGATCACAGCGGTTGGTTTAGGAGTTTCCCACGAAAGGGATGGTGCAGATTGCTCTAAAGTGCTCATTTGGGCAGCCTCTTTCAAATATTTTTTGCCTAAGTTAAAGCACTGCAATCCAGATTATGACCATTAACCGCATTAAGTGGGCTGGATATACAATGGCTTTACTTTCTCGTGCCAATGCATTATCACGCCATTTGCAAAAGGCAAACCCTGAGATTAGCAAAATTTTAGCTTATCCAGACTTTGCCTTTCAAATTATCAAAAAAACATATATAAATTGGGTTTTGATAATTACATGGGGTTTTAAGGAGCTTATAACGTGTTACGTGAACAAATTAATATCGCAATGAAAGAAGCCATGACGGCAAAAGAAAAAGACCGTCTATCTACTTTGCGTTTGATTATAGCAGCGATTAAAGACCGTGATATTGCTAATAGAGGCGCTGGAAAAGAACGTGTAAGTGACGATCAAGTTTTGGAAATTTTGGCTAAAATGATCAAACAGCGCGAAGATAGCGCTAGCCAATTTGAAGAAGGTGGGCGTCTTGAACTGGCTGAACGTGAGCGCAATGAAATTAATGTGATTAAAGTCTTCTTGCCAGAACAATTGAATGAGGATGATGTGCAGAAAATCTGCGCAGAAGTGATTAGCGAACTTGAAGCTGATTGCCTGCGTGATATGGGTAAATGCATGGGCGTATTAAAAGAGCGCTATCCTGGTCAAATGGATTTTGGTAAGGCTAGCTCAATCATTAAATCTCAGTTGCAGCAGTGCTAATTTTTATAATATAAACTGATATGTGTTGGGGAAAACCTGTGGTTAACCCCGCCATATGCAGCTTAAAGATTCCTAAACATCGTAAATCGTGTTTATTTTATTGGCCTTTTGATGGGTAAAGCGTTATTTTAAAGGGTAATTAACACGGGTTTTAAATGCGATTTGACAGCAGATTTCTTGAAGAAATAAAAGAGCGCATCTCCATCTCTGATGTGGTGGGTAGGCGTGTGAGCTGGGATAAGCGCAAAACCCAAGCCTCAAAAGGCGATTATTGGGCTTGCTGTCCGTTCCATGGCGAGAAAACCCCAAGTTTTCATTGTGATAACCGAAAAGGCCGCTATTATTGTTTCGGCTGTGGGGAATCTGGCGATCATTTCAAATTTATGACCTCCCTAGATGGGGTGAGCTTTCCAGAAGCGGTGACGCGGCTTGCTGAAGAGGCTGGCCTACAATTGCCTGCCCAAGACCCTGAGGCTGAAAAACGCCAGCAGCAGCGCGCTACCTTGATTGACGTAATGCAGATGGCGCGGCAGTATTTTATAGATCAATTGCAAACCGATGAAGGCGCAAAGGCGCGCGCTTATTTGCGTGATCGTGGGTTATCATTTGAAGTGCAGAAAACTTTTGGCATTGGCTATGCTCCTGAAGGTCGCAACAAGTTAAAGCAATATCTGGTGGATCAAAAAATTGACCCCAAACAGATAGAAGCCTGCGGGTTGGTCGTTTTTGGTCCAGATATCGCTGTTTCTTATGATCGCTTTCGTGATCGCATTATGTTTCCCATTGAGGATGTACGTGGACGCACTATCGCTTTTGGTGGACGAGCATTATCAAGTGATGTGCCTGCTAAATATCTTAATTCGCCAGAAACAGAATTGTTTAAAAAGAGCAATATTCTGTTTAATCATTCACGCGCCAGAAAAACCATTTACGATCAAAATCAAGCCATTGTTGCTGAAGGCTATATGGATGTGATTGCTCTTCATGCGGCAGGGTTTCATAACGCGGTTGCGCCTCTTGGCACAGCTTTAACTGAAAATCATTTACAACTTCTATGGAAGATGTGTGCTGAGCCTATCCTATGTTTTGATGGGGATGGTGCGGGTGTGCGTGCTGCTCATCGTTCTATTGATATTGCTTTGTCTCATTTAGTGCCTGGAAAATCTTTACGCTTTGCGCTTTTGCCAGAGGGTCTGGATCCTGATGATCTGATAAAACAATCGGGTAGTGAGGCCATGGGTACGGTGGTTAATCAAGCGCGCCCGCTTGCTGATATGATTTGGGCGAGGGAAACCTCTGGGGCAATGTTTGATACCCCAGAGCGCCGTGCTCAATTGGAAGATACGCTGAAAAAAATCGCCTATGAAATTAAGAACGAGGCCGTGCGACGTCATTATGATCAGGATTTTCGTCAGCGGTTGCAAAGCTATTTTGGGGTTCAAAAAAACTACGCCAAAAAGCCTTATGGCAATAATAATTACAATAAAGGTAATTATACCCAAGGCGCGCGCGGGGGCAATCGCAATACCCCAAGCGCACCGCGCAATACGGCCAGTGAAAGTTTGATGAACAGCGCTTTGATGAAATCAGGCGCTGCCATGCCGCCGCTGCGCGAAGTATTGATGATTGTGAGTGTGTTTAATCATCCTCAAATTGGCTATGAGTGTTTTGATGCTTTTGCAGCGCTTGAGCTTTCCAATGGAGAGTTGCAGCAATTGCATTCTGTGCTGTTGGATTTATTTTCTAGTTCGTTATCAGATGAAAATGGCGCAGAGATTGATTTAACTCGTGATAGCTTGATGAAAGCATTAGAGAAGAAGCAATTTCTGCCCCTTATTCAGCGCCTTGAGCGCCAATTGCAAAATTTAAACATATGGCAAGCGCTTAAAGAGGCCGATAAAAATGATGCCCGTAAAGGATTTGAGCAAGCTCACCTCTTGTATTTACGAAATCATGCATTACATGAAGAGCTAAAGCTTGCGCAAAAAGCTTTGGCTGAAGATTATACAGAGGCGAACTTTCAGCGTCTGAATGAGATTTGGCATGAGATTAATTCTAACCAAGGAGTAGATGCTATTATCGAAGGGTTTGGTGCAGCATCAGGGCGACCGGAGAGTGGTTTTTAAGTGGTTAAGCAATTTTTTGAGCTAAAACTGCATTATTTTTATGAAAATTGAATTTTTTACTTGACCTAAGCCTCTGAAATTGGAATCAAATCATTGATCTGTTAATTATACCGGTATTTCGCCACGCAAGGCATTGGCCACTACCCAAAAAATGGGAAAAACACGCGTCAGGACGAACAAGGTTAATCGCCCATTAACGCAATAGCGTTTATTCATTATGGATCAAGCAATGATTCGTTAATCAGCCAAGGGTTAAACTTGTGCTGATTTTTATGATTTGTTGTGAGAGTCGACAGCGGATCTTTCCAAAAGTGGATATCTATTTTGGGGTCGAGATACGTAAAAACATTTGACTCAAATGAAGTTCAAACCGATTGATTTCGGATTTTGATGAGCGGAGAAAGTTAGTATAAAACCTAGTAAGGTTAAGCCCAATGTAAATGGCTTAATTTTAGGTGAATTCTAGCGGTCAGACAAAGGCTAAAGCAAATGCCTCAGCAAAAATCAAAATACCGAAATCTCAAAAACAGGATGAGACAAGCAAAGTGGCTGCCGTAGAAAAAAATGCAAAATCTGCTAAAGACGTGAAATCCGATAAATCCACCACCAAGCCTGAGGCTGAGGTTGCTGATGCACCATTGCTGGATGTAAGCAGTGACAGCGTTAAGAAAATGATTAGAGCTGCGAAAAAGCGCGGCTATATCACCGTGGATGCATTGAACGAAGTTTTACCCGCTGGCGAGGCATCTTCTGAGCAAATTGAAGATGTGATGTCTACGCTTTCTGAAATGGGCATTAATGTTATTGAAGAAGAGCCTGATGAAGAGGTAGAAGAAACCTCTGGTGAGCTGGTTGAAGCTGGCAAAACCGCTGTTGCCAAAACCACAAAGCGTGATGCATCAGAACGTACTGATGATCCTGTTCGCATGTATTTGCGCGAAATGGGTTCTGTTGAGCTTTTATCCCGTGAGGGTGAGATTGCTATTGCTAAGCGTATTGAGGCTGGCCGTGAGACCATGATCTCTGGCCTTTGTGAAAGCCCGCTTACCTTCCAAGCTATTATTATTTGGCGCGATGAGTTAATAGAAGAAAACATTTTACTTCGCGATATTATTGATCTGGAAGCCACCTATGCAGGGCCAGACGCTAAAAACAATGTGCCTATAAACCCCAATGCGCCACAATCTGTAGCAGATGCGGTAAACGAGGGTAAAAAAGAGCCATCGGCGGCAGCACTCGCCGCAGAAGAAAAGCGCAAAAAAGCTGTTGAAGAGCGCAAAGCCGAAGCGCTGGAAGAGAAGAAAAAACAAGCCATTGCTGAAGGTCTTGATCCTGATAAAGTCACCCTTGATGATGAGGATGACGAGGATGAAGATTTCTACGATGGCTCTATGTCGTTGGCTGCCATGGAAGCTGAGCTTAAGCCTCAGGTTCTAGAGACATTTGATGCGATTGCTCAAAATTATGAAGCCCTTCGTGCTTTGCAAGAAAAGCACATGGAGCGCCTTGGCGCTAATAAAGAGCTGAGCGAGAAAGAGCAAAAAGAATCGGATCACCTAAAAGCTAAAATCGTTGAATCGGTTAATATTCTCGAGCTTAATCAAAACCGCATTGATGCCCTTGTTGAGCAGCTTTACGCTATTAACAAACAATTGATGAATAATGAAGGGCGCTTATTGCGTACGGCTGAAAGATATGGCGTTAAGCGTGATGAATTTTTAGAGGCTTATAAGGGCTCTGAGTTGGAAACCAATTGGGTTGGTAAAATTTCCAAAATGTCAGGCAAAGGCTGGAAAGAATTTGCCGAAAATGAGATTGACCAAATTGAAGAACTGCTAAGTGATATCCAAATGCTGGCTTCTGAAACAGGTCTTGAAACTGCTGAATTCCGCCGCATTGTTCATATGGTGCAAAAGGGCGAGCGTGAAGCGCGCATTGCGAAAAAGGAAATGGTGGAAGCCAACCTGCGCCTTGTGATTTCCATTGCCAAAAAATATACCAACCGTGGTTTGCAATTCTTGGATTTAATCCAAGAGGGCAATATTGGTTTGATGAAGGCGGTGGATAAATTTGAATATCGTCGGGGTTATAAATTCTCTACCTATGCCACTTGGTGGATTAGGCAGGCGATTACTCGCTCCATTGCTGATCAGGCGCGTACTATCCGTATTCCTGTGCATATGATTGAGACGATCAATAAGATTGTGCGTACATCGCGTCAAATTTTGCACGAGATTGGCCGCGAGCCAACGCCGGAAGAATTGGCTGAAAAACTCGCTATGCCGCTTGATAAAGTGCGCAAAGTCTTGAAAATCGCCAAAGAGCCGATCTCTTTAGAAACGCCAATTGGTGATGAAGAAGATAGCCATTTGGGTGATTTCATTGAGGATAAAAATGCTATTCTGCCGATTGATGCTGCTATTCAATCTAACTTGCGTGAAACCACAACCCGCGTCTTGGCAAGCCTAACGCCGCGTGAGGAACGCGTGCTGCGTATGCGTTTTGGTATTGGTATGAATACCGATCACACGTTGGAAGAAGTGGGGCAACAATTTTCTGTTACCCGTGAGCGTATCCGTCAGATTGAGGCCAAAGCCTTGCGGAAGTTGAAGCATCCATCGCGCTCACGTAAATTGCGTTCATTCTTGGATTCATAGGAAAGTTATGTCATTTTTAAAAAAGCTCTTTGGGCTGGGTAATGGTAACGGTAGTGATAAAGGTGGTGCCAATGGTGCCCCTAAAGTTGCTGATGAGATGACCCATGAAGGTTTTTTGTGCCAAGCTACGCCTATGAGTGACGGCGGGCAATATCGCATTTGCGCAATTATTTCCAAGGAAATTGATGGCGAAATGAAAAGCCACAGGCTTATTCGTAGTGATATTTTCACCACGAAAGAGCAATGCGTTGAATATACATTTAT
>CAKMZG010000130.1:0-1310 GCA_929200335.1 uncultured Alphaproteobacteria bacterium
TATCATGGGTCAAAATGCAATGAGCGCAACTCTTGATGCAATTGCTGGAAAATATAAGGGCGGTTGGATCGAAACACCGACGTCTATTGTGGATAAAGACGCATCGGTAAAAGTTCTTCAAGCTCCTGAAAAGCTATTCCCGCAACCTTCAAAAAAGTACTAGAAAAATTCTGGCAGGATTTTCCTGCCAGGATACCCTCGTAAATTCACAAATTTTGGAATGAAATTTATGGCTAACGTCACTCCTTTGTGGGAATTTAAAGACATTTGCAAATCCTACCCAGGAGTTTTGGCTAATGATCATGTGTCAATAAGATTTTTGCCCGGCTCTATACATGGACTTCTTGGTGAAAATGGATGTGGGAAATCAACTTTGATCAAAACTCTCTCCGGTGTTCAGCAGCCCGATAGTGGTACGATATTATATCGCGGTAAATTCAAATTACAAATTAGCGATCCTCAAGCGGCAAAAAAATTGGGCATTGCAACAGTTTTTCAAGAATTTTCTATCGTGCCAAGTTTAACGGTTGGTGAAAATATTTATCTTGGTAAAATGCCAAAAATAAAATTTGGCATGATTGATTGGAAAGCTATCCATGAAGGAGCCACGCGCGTTTTGGCTGAGATGGAAGTGGATATTTCTTCCCATACAATAACTTCAGAATTATCCGTTGGCGAACAACAATTGGTTGAGATTGCAAAGGCAATTGCGATGGATGTTGAGATGATTATTTTAGATGAGCCTACAGCTGCTCTTGGCGAGGATGAAATTGAACGACTCCATGATCTTTTACGCAAGATGCGTAATAAGGGTGTTGCAATTTTATATGTATCGCATCGTCTTGATGAAGTAGAGAGAATTGTTGATGAAGTCACCATTTTAAGAGGTGGTAAAGTCGTTAGTGCAAGTGGTGAAACTGAAATTAACATTCCAGAAATTATTAGTGCAATGATTGGTAGTGAAGTTAGTGAGCATTATCCAAAAGAAACAAATGTTAAAGATAAGGTTGTTTTTGAAGCACGTAGGATTAGTACTAACTCAGGTATTAAGGATGTAAGTCTTGAGCTGCATGAAGGTGAAGTTCTTGGGCTTGGCGGAGTGCTTGGTAGTGGCAGAACTGAAATAGCAAGAGCGTTGTTTGGCGTTGATAAATTAACCTCTGGTGAATTGTTTTTAAATGGAGAACCTTTAAAATTAAAAGGTGAGATTGATGCTATACAAAAAGGCATTGGTTTAGTACCAGAAAATCGAAAATTTGATGGCCTGTTTTTTAACTTTAAGGCAAGCGGAAATATTACAGCGGCAGCAC
>CAKMZG010000130.1:1320-6849 GCA_929200335.1 uncultured Alphaproteobacteria bacterium
AAAAATTTTGATTTTGGACGAACCAACACAGGGCATAGATATAGGTGCAAAGATAGCGGTTTATAAGTTGATTAATCAATTAACCAAGGCGGGTAAATCGATAATTTTAATCAGTTCTGATCACGATGAATTGCTTGCTATGAGCGATCGAATTGCCATCGTAAATAATGGAAAAATTATTCAAACATCTGATGCAAAAGAAATTACTCATCATGATTTGGTAAGAACTTCAGTGAAAGAAGAAAATATAAAAATTGGGGCAGCCACATGAAACGAATTTTCGATCAACAATTAATAGGTCCATTCGCTGCAATGATAATTGTTGCTACAGTTGTAATGTTAACAACAGAACGGTTTTTAAATGCTGGAAACCTATCAAATTTATTTCTTCAAGTTAGCATTGTTGCATTAATTGCAATTGGTGCCAGTATAGTAATTTTTGCTGCTGGAATTGATCTTAGTTCAGGTTCAATGGTTGCATTATTGACCATGATTTTGGCGGAGTTATTGAAAAATTTAGGCTTGCCACTTTTCTTAGCTGTTCCGATGATTTTACTCATTGGTGCATTGTTGGGATTAATGCTCGGCATTATATCCTCTTATGGGCGAATACCCTCTTTCATTACTACCCTTGCAGGATTAATTGCATTTCGAGGTTTAGCTCTAACTTTTAATAATGGATCTCCAATCTTTTCATTAGATCCTGGTCTTGAGCCCATTTTCTATGGCTCAATATTGGGCATACCCATGCCATTTTTCTATCTATTATTTTTCTATTCATTAGCAGCATTTATAATGAATTATTCAAAATTAGGCAGAGAAATTTATGCGGTTGGTGGCAACCCTGCAGCAGCAGTTTTAACGGGTATTAATATTAAAAGTGTACAAGCAAAAACATTTGCTATCGCAGGATTTATGACTGCAGTTGGTGCAATTTTGATGTCGGCAAGGTTAAACTCCGGTTCTCCAAATTATGGCCAAACTTTAGAATTGCAAGCCATCGCGGCAGCGGTAGTGGGCGGCACAAGTTTGGCTGGTGGACGTGGTAATATATTGGCAACCCTAATGGGGGCTATGACCATTGTTATTGTTCAAAATGGTTTAAATTTAAATGCAGCGCCGTCATCCGTACAAAATGTTGTGCTTGGCGTAATTATCTTATTGGCTGTGGGTATCGATATGTGGCGGCAGGAGATTTCAAGTTTATTAGGCAAAATTTTTAAAATGGGGAAAAGAAGGTAGGAAACGGATATGGATTTAGGATTAGAAAATAAAATTGTTTTGGTTACGGGGTCTGGCTCAGGAATTGGTAAAGCAACAGCAGAGGCCTTCATAAAAGAAGGAGCTCGTGTCATTGTCCATGGCTTAACTGAAGAAGAAGTGGCTACTTGTATATCTGATCTATCTCAACATGGTGATGTGGTCGGTACTCATGGTGATTTAACTAATCTCGATGATGCAAACTATCTTTGTGAATTTGCACAAAATGTAGGCAAAATTGATGTGCTGATAAATAATGTTGGAATTTTTTCAGTAAAGGCTTTTGAAGACCTTACTGATGAAGATTGGATGCAATATTTTAACATCAATGTTCTCAGCGCTGTTCGTATGAGCAGAAACATTTTACCAAGAATGTTGGCTCGTGGAACAGGTTCAATTGTTAATTTAGCAAGCGAAGCTGGTGTGAAACCTTTGCCACAAATGGTACATTACTCGGTTACGAAAACAGCCATGCTTGGCCTTACTCGAGGCATGGCAGAGCTTACCAAAGGCACAGAAGTTTGTGTTAACTCTGTGTTGCCGGGTCCTACATGGACTGAAGGGGTTAAATCTTATTTTGATGGCTTAGCAGAGCAAAAAGGTGAGCCCTTAGAAACAATAATTGAAAATTACTTTAAATCTGATGAACCAACATCGCTAATTCAACGTTTTGTTCAAGCGGATGAAGTAGCTAAAACGATTATTTCTGTTGCTGCTAATAAGGCAGCAAATGGAGGATCGTACCGCGTTGAAGGCGGAATTATCCGCAGCATTTTATAAAAAAGAAAAGGAGTATCCTATGGTTGCATTATCATTCTCTCATATTGGCATTACTGTGCCAGATTTAGAAAAAGCCGTTGAATTTTATACCAAAGCATTTGGACTATATGTCTTAATGGAACCAACTGAAATCAAGCATGATGAAAGTGCAATTGGTTTAATGTGCGATGATGTATTTGGCGAAGGTTGGGGATCATTTAGAATTGCTCATCTCGCATTAGGCGATGGTATTGGCATTGAGCTTTTTGAATTTCCTAATACGGAAGAAGAAGAGCGGCCATTCGAATATTGGCGTCGTGGTTTGTTTCATTTCTGCGTTCAAGATGAAGATGTGGAATCCCGTGTAAAACTAATTGAAAGTTTAGGTGGTAAACAGCGTATGGCTCAAGTGCGCAAATATTACCCTGAAGAAAAACCATACCGTATGGTTTATTGTGAAGATCCATTTGGAAATATCTTTGAACTTTACAGCCATTCATATGAGTTAACTTATTCAGCAGGTGCATATGCTTAAGATGAGCGAAAAACAAAAGCGCTTTGATAATCCCAAAGTTGTAATTACAGATTATGACTTTGGGAATGTGGACACTGAAAGAGAAATTCTTGAGCAAGTAGGTGCCCAAGTTATTGCGCTTCAAAGTAAATCTGAGGATGATTTATTTGAAGTAGCTAAAGATTGCGCGGCTATGATCAACCAATATGCAATGGTTGGCAAACGAACTATTGCCGAAATGAAAAAATGTGAGGTTATTGCACGCTATGGTGTTGGTGTTGACATCGTTGATGTTGAAGCTGCCACACAAAAAAATATTCTGGTAACAAATGTACAGGACTACTGTACTGAAGAGGTGGCAGATCATGCCATTGCGCTTTGGTTAACTTTAGCTCGAAAATTACCTGATTATGATCGTGCAACCCATAAAGGCATTTGGCAATGGCAAAGCGGCAAACCGGTTTATCGTTTACGCGGCCGTACAATGGGTATTGTTTCATTTGGTAAAATTGGACAAGCAATCGCGGAAAGAGCAAAAGCCTTTGGTGTTAATATTGTCACTTATGATCCATTTCAAACGAATGAGTTTGTTGAACGGCTGGGCGCTAAATTAGTTTCAAAAGAAAAGCTTTTAGCATCATCTGATTATGTTCTAATGCAAGCGCCAATGAGCCCAGAAACCAAACATTTTTTATCTGATGCAGAGTTTGAAAAAATGAAACCAGGGGCAATTGTTGTAAATACTGGGCGAGGCCCCACGATTGATAACAAAGCTCTATATCGTGCTTTAACCGAAGGGCATATTGCGGCTGCTGGGTTGGATGATCCTGAAGAAGAACCCGCAAAAAGAGCAAATTGGACGCCTGATGATAATCCAATTTTCACATTGCCTAATGTTTTGGTAACACCTCATGCTGCTTATTATTCAGAAGAATCCATTATGGCCGCGCGCGTCACCGCCGCAACGCAAGTTGCAAAAGTTTTAACCAAACAAAAACCTGACTATCCCGTTAATGGGGATAAATTGAAACAGAACTAAGAAGGTAATAATATGTTACAAGTATATAATGACTTTAAAAGACGCCCCGATCTCTTGAATAAATTTGATGAGGTTTTGAAATGTTATTCTGCAACGGCTGTATTTGCTGATGTGCAATATAGAACAGGGGTTATGGATAGTGGAATTAAGCCACCATTTAAAGCAAAAATAACGGGTCAAGCCATAACTGTGCAGCTTTCAAAAGGTGATTTAGTTGATCCTTTAAAAGCCCTAGAGATGGGTCAAGAAGGTGATGTTATCGTGGTTGATGCGGGTGGTGATCCCAATACATCTGTGTGTGGTGGCTTAATGGGTGGCCTTGCTCAAAATCGTGGTATTCGTGGTATGATTGTAGATGGAGCAGGGCGCGATACGGATGAATTGGAAGACATTAATTGGCCAATTTGGACAAGAGCTATTACACCGCGCGGAACGCATACAATGTTCTCCGGTCGGAAAGAAGAATTGTCAATTAATGTACCCATTCAATGTGGTGGCGTTGTGGTAAATCCAGGTGATTTTATTGTGGCTGATTTAATGGGTGTAACAGTTGTACCATTGCAAAAGGCAGAAGAGATTATTAAACTCGCGCAAGAACAAGCTGACCGCGAAGAAGAAACACGAAAGTCGGTAGCTCAAGGCAAAACCGTTGAGGATTTATTGAATGAATTCGGACGCATCTGATCCTGCTATCATTGGTATTGATTGGGGAACTACATCATTTCGCGCCTATTTAATGGCGCGAGATGGGGAAATCTTGGATAATGTTAGTGCCAAATTGGGCATTATGCAGGTGGCGGATAAAAATTTTGAAGCTGCTCTACTCAAATGTCTAAATGAGAAAAACTGGGATCATAAACTCCCAATTATTACATCTGGGATGATAACAAGTCGCAATGGCTGGGTGGAGACCGAATATGTTGAAGCCCCTGCAACTCTTGATAAATTATCAAATCAATTACATGTTCATCATTGTGATGATTTAACACTTCATTTTATAACTGGCGTGATTGCTGATCACAATGGCGCTGCGGATGTGATGCGTGGTGAAGAGGTTCAATTATTTGGTGCTCTTGATGAAGATGAGAATCAAAACCTTTTTGTAATGCCAGGCACTCACAGTAAATGGGTAATGATGAATGAAGGTTGCATTCAAGATTTTTTTACATTCATGACAGGCGATGTTTATTCTGCTGTTAGTCAAAATACTATTCTAAAAGCATTTATTGAAGATGCACCTTTTAATAAAGAAGCATTCTCAATGGGCGTACAAAAATCCATTTCTGATGGCGCTATGATCTTGCACGACCTATTTTCAGTGCGCACGCTACCTTTGATGAAAAAAATAAGCCCGCAGATGACGGATGACTATCTTTCTGGATTACTAATTGGTTGTGAGATAGCTAATGCTGATCGTTTTGAGCATGGGGGTTTGGTGACTATTATTGGCAATGATGAACTTAGCAAGCGTTATGAGTTGGCACTTAAAATTGCCGGAATTCATTCGAAGAACGCCGCCAGTGATATTGTTGCTCGAGGCCATTACTTAATCGCAAGAAAAATAGGACTTATATAATGACACATTGGGATGCAGCACTTCAAAACATGCCATTAATTGCAATTTTACGGGGTTTAGAACCGGAAAAAGCACTCGATGTTGCCGATATTTTGGTCGAGGCAGGGTTTAAGATTATTGAGGTTCCTTTAAATTCACCTGATCCACTAAAATCAATTTCATTAATGGCTAATAAATATAGTGATGATATTATCATCGGTGCAGGCACAGTTTTAAGCGCTCAGAGTGTTGATGAAGTGGTCGATAATGGTGGTAAAATTATTGTCTGCCCTAATTTGGATTTTGAAGTTGGTGAGCGCTCGAACCAATTGGATGCAAAATGGTGTCCAGGTGTTGTAACACCAACAGAAGCTTTTGCTGCCTTGAAGCATAATGCTGCAT
>CAKMZG010000130.1:6859-7107 GCA_929200335.1 uncultured Alphaproteobacteria bacterium
TGAATTGATACCGCCAAATGTTATCGGCGCTATGCGTTCGGTTTTGCCAAAACATATTAAAATTGCAGCAGTTGGCGGTATTAATCCTGATGGTATGGCGCCTTACTTAAAAGTTGGGGTGAATGGTTTTGGCCTTGGTTCCGCGTTGTTTAAACCATCCTATGATCTTAATGAAATCGCTGAAAATGCTAAGGCATTTATTGAAGCTTATAAAACTAGATAGCCTCAGATGGTGCTGCCAGAGGGAA
>CAKMZG010000131.1 GCA_929200335.1 uncultured Alphaproteobacteria bacterium
CACGACGGTAGCCCATGCTTGTCGCATTGTAGAAGATATGCGCGATGAGCCTGAATTTGATTTGATGATGACAAGAATTGAAATGGTTATTGATGCCGCTCGGAATGGTTTCGAGGCCATACTTGAGGTATCTAATGAGGGAGAGCAATTATCATGAAACAGGCTACTATGAAACGCGATAACTATGAATTTCGTGTAAAATTATTAAAAATATTATGCTCTAAAACCAAATATACAATGAGTTGTAAAGAAGGCAAAATTGCCCTCAAATCACCTACAAAAACTATGCAAGTGCCTTCACAAATTTGGAATGATTTGATTAACAATCAATTCATATCAAAGCATAATGAAAGCTATAGGGTGACCAGCGATGGTAAGCGCTATTTAAAGCGTTTAATGTGCCAAGTTGATGAGTTTGATGGGGATCAATTTCAATCACAACATCAGGATTTGAAACCAGCAACTGAACTTGGTTTTAATGCAATGATAAGAGCGAAGGTGAATTTAAATGAAAGCCCATTGATGCGCATTAAACAATTACGCACAAAAACAGGTGAAGCATTTTTATCTAACTCAGAATTTCAAGCAGGGGAGCGTTTACGTAAAGAGTTTGAACTCTCACAAATGACCCCACAAATCACCATGAATTGGGATCGTCTGGGCAATGGCGGTGGCAGCAAAAACTATGGTGCTGGCGGCAAGGCAGAGTTGGGTGATAATGCCATTGCGGCACGCCAACGTTTAAACAAAACCTTTGCTGTTGTAGGGCCTGAATTATCAGGCGTTTTGCAAGATATTTGCTGTTATCTGAAAGGGCTTGGAGAAGTGGAGCGTGAGCGCGTTTGGCCACAGCGATCGGCGAAGTTAATTTTAAAAATTGCTCTTGGCGTTTTAGCACGATATTACGGCTTTGAGGTGGAATATATGCCCAATAAAGGCAACCCAACTATGCGCCATTGGGGAGTGGAAGACTATCGCCCTAAAGTGATACCTAGATAAGGCCCAGAATAGTTAAGCTTAGCAAAGCCTCACATAACAAGAAGTGAAATTATGTTTTATGCGCATTCTCAGCAATTGCCTTTATCCGCCCAACCATAGAACGCAACCCATTGGCGCGCTGCGGAGTTAGATGTTCTTGCAAGCCAATATCGTCAAAGGTCTTAGTGTGATCTAGTTCAAGGATCTCACTGGCCTTATGATTTGAAAATAATGCAAGCGTAATGGCCACAAGCCCACTAACAATATGAGCATCCGAATCACCATAAAAATTTAGCACGGGGTCATCACCCTCACCAATTTCAGTGTGCAGCCAAACCTGAGATACGCAGCCCTGCACCTTATGAGCATCATCACGAAACTCTTCAGGATAGGGTGTTAATTCGCGTCCCAATTCAATGAGATATCGGTAGCGGTCATCCCAATCATCCAGAAATGAAAAAGTCTCAACCATGTCTTCAATTGTATCAACAGCCATATTCAATCCTTCTTGTTGGGGAATTTATAAGGGCATTTTCTACTAAAAGCTATTGAGGTTCGTTAGTTTTTGTAAGTTTTTTCAAAGCATTTTGACAATCATCAGGGTTTTCTGCGCAAAAATTAAGAACTTCCTTTGATATTTTATCACTGGCATCAGAGAGGCTGGGCAGGGTGATCTGAGGCGTTTCCTTGCCTTCATTATGAAAGCGTAGCCAAACAAGCCCCGAGACTAGGATAATGATAAAAATACTTCTAAAAATCATTGCAAAACCCACTGAATTCTTATTTTTACAGTTTAATTGGTGAAACTGAATAAAATATGAAAATCGTAAAATTTAAAAATAAAGATCTGTTAACCATAAACCTTAAAACCTTATGGATTTGTGAATTAAATCACATTATTAGCTCAAAAATTAGGGTTCTCTTAAGTGGTATATGGGAAATTTAATTCAAATTTTATGTAATTTTATGATTACGCCACCGTCCTGAATTGCGACATAGGGAATTGAGAATATAGTGAAACTGAATAATAGATTTATAATTTGGCATATGGGCATAGGAATAGCGGCAATGCTTAGCTTGCCTATTGGCCTATCTATTGGCTTGTCTATTGTACAGGCATTCTCGCACTTTACTTTGGGCATTATGGTTCTTGGTATGATCAGTTTTGTCTTGGCGCAGTTAAATCAGATCTACGGTAAAAAGAAATTCTTAGCAGTTTTTTCGCTTTTATTTTCCACGGTTTTAATTTTGTGGTGTGCATATTTTGCAAAAGCGAATGTTTCCGTTCTATGGTTATTAATGTTTCTACCACTTCAGGCAGGTATTTTGTTTCATGGCAGGTTGCGTATTTTTTCTGCGGTTTTAGCCATATCCAGCCCAATTTTATATTATGGGGGGTTTAAAAATTTACTATCGCTTGATTTTATTAACACTCATTGGGCGAGCATTGTTGTTGCTGTTATTGGACTTGGTATATGCACCTATGTGGCGGGCTTATTGCAATATTTTGAACATCAAAAAAATAAATCAAATCTTGGTATAGGCGTTATTGCATTGGAGCAATTGAAGCAATTGGAGCCTAAGGCCGAAATTTTTAGAGATGTTGAAACAGAAAATATTCAACCTCAATCTAAGGGGCGTAAGATGCGCAAAATTACGCCAGTGCCAGCCAATAGCCATGGAAATTTGGTTTATTTGGATAATTTTGAGGAAAAAACAGCGCAAATTATGAAGAAAACGCTAAATTCTTCGCTTGATTTACCAAAAATTGAGGAAATACTGCAAAAATTAGAAGTTGAATATGGTACTCAAATTGATAAGAGCGCCTAATGAAAGGAAGAGTGATGTTTTATAAAATCGGATCATGGATATTGAATAATGTGATCTTGACATCAGCCGTCGTCATTTTCTCACTTATGCTGACATTGATTGCCAGCAATGCATTATGGTATCAAAGCAGTCCTCATTCCTCTCCTATGTTTAATACAAGAACGGCAGATACAGACACCAGCATGGTGACTAATGGCATTAATAAAGCTAACTCCAATAATGTAAAGCGCCCAACTAAAGCAGCCCCTCAATATGATCGTGAGCTGGTTTTAGAATTGCAACGCGGTCTTGCAAAGCATGGGCTTTATAAGTCCAGCATAGATGGCTTGATGGGAAAAAATACGCAGGCAGCTATCATTGCATTTCAAAACCGTTATGGCATGAAAATTACTGGCGATGTTTCGGTAAAATTATTAAGCCAAGTGTTGCAAACTGAACCAGCTGCTAACCGTCCAAAGTTGGCTAAAGTAGAAGTGCCTAGCCGTATTGATAATGCTGTTCAAAAACCAATAGAACCAGACTGGGCGAGCTATAAGGTAATTCCAAAGCCGCGCCCTAATGTTGTAAGAGCAAGCCAGCCTACTGAAAAAGTGGAAACCTTAGTTCCTGTGCAACAGGTTGCCACTGTTCCGGTAAAACGAAAAACAAAGCCAGCTGTTGTAACAGCAGCTCCCGTTGAGAAAGTTATTAAAAAAAGCATTGGTGATATTGTAGAAACCGTTGCCAGTGACGTTGTTAAACCCTCTAATAACTTAAACCAAAACTATAATTTACAGGGTGGGATAACCAAGCCTTTGATTATTAAAATTCAACAGGGATTAAAAAATTATGGCATTGCCGATATTAAAGTGGATGGCAAATTAAATGAGAAAACCACTACAGGCATTCGTTATTTTCAATACAATAATAATTTAGAAATTGATGGTGTGCCTAGCCCAAAACTTTTACAGAAAATGAAAGAATTTGGCACCTTTAATGGTTAGGTTTTAGATGCTTCGTGTCACATCAGAATTTTGGGTCTCTGCATATTTACGTAAGATAGAAGCCAATGGCGCCTTTGGCTGCTTGCTCAACAAAGGCGCTGGCGCTGCTGGCGCTATTTTTGTCATCCTAAATCATATGGATGGCAATTTTTCACTCTTTGAGCCAGCCCCTCAAATAAGTTTTGATGACGATGATAGCGGTGAGCGTAAATTTTTATGCGTCCATGATAGGGTGGAAGAGAGTAAGGTTAATGAAAAGATTGTCCGTGAGAAAAAGTTTGATTCGGATATTTGGGTTGTGGAGATAGAAGATAATCAGGGGCGGCACATGCTGGATGTGGTAAAAATTTAAAATAAAAAAGCCCGCAACAAATCTGCGAGCTTTTAGAGCGCATCACTTATCTATAAATTCTATTTCACAGCGATTATTGTGAAAGTTCTTCCATTACTGCATCATCAATTTCAAAATTAGCATAGACATTTTGAACATCGTCGTCATCTTCTAATGCATCAATGAGCTTCATAAGGCTTGCAGCTTTATCAGCATCTACTGGCACAGTATTTTGTGGTTTCCATGTTGGATTAACGGATAATGGTTCGTTTACTGCTTCGGTTAGTGCTGTAGCTACCGTATTCATGTCTTCAAATCCACAAGTGATAATATGGCCATCTTCATCAGATTGCACATCATCAGCACCAGCTTCAATAGCTGCTTCCATAATATCATCTTCACTGCCTGCCTCGGCTGGATATTTAATTTCGCCAACACGATCAAACATGAAAGAAACTGAGCCGGTTTCACCCAATGCACCGCCGTATTTAGTAAAGGCTGCGCGCACATTACTAGCCGAACGGTTTTTATTATCTGTTAGCACTTCCACGATTACGGCAACACCACCAGAGCCATAGCCCTCATAACGGATTTCTGTGTAATCATCGCCTTCGCCAGCTTGACCTTTATTAACAGCACGCATGATGTTATCTTTAGGCATGGACTGGCCACGGGCGTTTTGAATAGCCAAACGTAGGCGTGGATTGCCATCGGTATCAGGGCCGCCCAATTTAGAGGCTACTGTGATTTCTTTAGATAATTTAGCAAACATTTTTGAGCGCACAGCGTCTTGACGCCCTTTACGATGCATAATGTTTTTAAACTTGGAGTGACCTGCCATGAAGCACCTTTGATGGTTAAACAAAAATTTCTCTTATGCTTATAAAAAGAACAGGCCGCGAGGTCTAGGGGGCAGGGGCTATTTATTTAGAATTTAACCAAGCAATTACTTGTTCTACATTTCGATCAGGTGGGAATACAGGATAAATTACATGCTTTATAAGATTATTTTGTATAATCATAGTTAGGCGCTTGAGCATTGTTTTACCTTCAACCTGCATGATTGGTAGATTTAAAGCTTATTGTAAGTGCAATTCTGCATCGCTTAAAAGCTGAAAGGGCAAGTGCAGACGCTCTGCTGCTTCATATTGCTCAGTTTGGGTTTGAGTAGAGATGCCAAAAATTTGGGATACGCCCAATGTGTTCAACTTTTGTTTATGATCTCGAAAGGCACAGGATTGAGGGGTGCACCCACGCGCTCCAGGTATCATATCCCATCCATCTGGCAAAGGTTTTGCAGGATGGCTTGTCATCGGATAGCAATATATAACGGTTGTTCCATTAAACGTATTGAGTTGAATTTTATCCTCATCATGTGCGTTTAAACTAAGCTGTGGCAGCTCCATGTTTAGCAAATGTGCCGCCCCACCATCATCTATGGGGGGTGGTAAGTCTTCTGGAAGAGCGGTTAAGTCTGCCATATCAGCCTCTTTCACGCATGAGACGTGCCTTGTCGCGCTGCCAATCGCGGTTGCGTTCTGTCTCGCGCTTATCGTGGTTTTTCTTACCCTTAGCCAATGCCAATTGTAACTTGGCAATGCCTCTGTCATTAAAATAAAGTTTTAGGGGAACCAGCGTCATGCCATCGCGTTGAACAGCGGAAGATAGTTTTGCAATCTCGCGTTTGCTTAACAATAATTTGCGTGGGCGTCTTGGTTCATGGTTTTCGCGGTTAGCCTGCACATATTCGGGAATATGCGCATTGATCAGCCATATGCCTTCGTTCTCCGCAGAGGCATAGCTCTCTGCAATATTTGCCTTACCATTGCGCAGTGACTTCACCTCGGAACCAGTTAGAATTAAACCAGCTTCAAGGGTGTCATCAATGGAGAAATCATAGCGTGCTTTACGGTTTTCTGCTATCGCCTTAACCGTTGATTTTTTCTTTGGCTTTGCCATGACACTTAATCTCGTTTACCGCTAATTTTAGTTGATAAGTCCAGCATGTTTAAGGGCTTCATCCACAATTGCCTTTGTTTCATCTGTTAGAGGCACTAGTGGCAAGCGTTGGTGCTCATTCATTTTACCTAATTTTGACAGGGCATATTTCGCCGCTGCAGGATTTGGCTCAATGAAGAGAGAACTATGCAACGGGAATAAGCGATCTTGAATGCTAAGGGCTGTTTTATAATCCCCATTCATACAGGCTTCTAGTAGTTGTGAACAAAGTGCAGGTGCAACATTAGCAGTCACAGAAATGCAGCCTTGACCACCTTGTCCCATATAGCCAATAGTTGTTGCATCTTCACCAGACAATTGAATGAAATCAGAACCACAAAGTTGGCGAATTTCTGATACGCGATCTAATTTAGCCGTTGCATCTTTCACACCAACTATATTGGTAAAATCATCATTTAATTTTGCCATAGTTTCAGAGGTCATATCAATGACAGAGCGGCCAGGGATATTATAGATATAAATAGGTAGGCTGCTGGCATTGGCAATGGCTGAAAAATGTGCGTAGAGGCCACGTTGATTGGGTTTGTTGTAATATGGGGTTACTACAAGGGCTGCATCAGCACCAACTTTTTCTGCATGTTGAATAAAGTCGATGGCTGCAACCGTATCGTTAGAACCACAACCTGCCATTACAGGAACACGGCCATTCGACGTTTGAACGCATAATTCAACAACAGCTTTGTGCTCTTCATGGCTAAGAGTAGGTGATTCACCTGAGGTACCAACAGGCACTAGACCATGACTGCCCTCGCTAATTTGCCATTCTACAAAATTGATAAATGCATCCTTGTCTACTTCTCCATTCTCAGTGAATGGTGTTACAAGCGCTGGGTTTGATCCTTTAAACATTTTATTCTCCACATTTATCTATTTATGACTTGCGATTGCCTCTATTATTGCCCCAGCAAGTTTTATTAAATTTCAACGAGTTTTACCCTCAACAGCTAAGAAC
>CAKMZG010000132.1:0-380 GCA_929200335.1 uncultured Alphaproteobacteria bacterium
CTAGTTCTCTGCTGTTTAAAAAACGCCACTACTTGCTCAGCCAGTTTATTAGCCGCCTCAGCCTTGGTCATATGTGGCCATTCCTCCACGCCCTCACGGGTAATGAACTTGATGCTGTTATGATCACCGCCAAAGGTACCCATTTCAGGTGAGACATCGTTGGCTAAAATCCAATCCGCCCCTTTGCGTTCTAATTTAGCCTTGCCGTATTTAATCACATCCTTGGTTTCTGCGGCAAAACCCACCACCAAATTAGGGCGTAGTTTTAAACCACCACGCTCGCGTGTACCAATGCCCTTTAAAATATCGGGGTTTTCAGTGAGTTCCAATTTTGGTAATTTGACTGCCGAAGCATTTGCAGATTTACGCTTTTTCATTTT
>CAKMZG010000132.1:390-2046 GCA_929200335.1 uncultured Alphaproteobacteria bacterium
GGCTACCCGCCAATCGGCAACGGCAGCGGCAAAAATGGCAATATCGGCAGGCTTATCACCTGTAATTGCAATCTCCACCGCCTCTTGCATATCTCGCGCAGACTGAACCCTAACCACATTAACATCACGCGGATCATCAAGTCTTGTGGGCCCTGAAACCAAAATGACCTCCGCACCCAATTTTGCTAAGGCGCGCGCAATGGCATGACCCTGCTTGCCTGAGGAACGATTAGCTATATAACGAACGGGATCGATAGGCTCATGGGTGGGGCCTGAGGTTACCACCGCGCGTTTGCCTTTTAACGGTTTAATCCCATCATCCAAAATATCTTCAATCCTATGCACCAAGGCCATGACATCTTTTAAGCGCCCCTTGCCCGCCTCACCAGATTCTGCCATCTCACCACTGTCAGGCTCCGCAATCAAAAGCCCATCAGATTTCAATTGCACAATATTGCGTTGGGTGGCGGGCTGCTGCCACATTTTGGGATTCATAGCAGGTGCTAACAATCGCTTGCCATCACTTGCCAACATTACCGTTGCAGCCAAATCATCAGCGATACCACCCGCCAATTTTGCCATAAAGTTAGCAGTACAAGGCGCCACTACAATTAAATCAGCTTCCCGCGCTAGACGAATATGGCCGATATCATGCTCATCTTCTTTAGAAAATAATTCAGTAAAAACCTTTTCACCCGTCAAAGCTCCAACGGTTAGAGGGGTGATAAATTCTTGCGCACCCACGGTCATGATAGCACGAACCCGCGCCCCGCGCTCTTTTAAACGCCTTATCAGATCAAGCGCTTTATAGGCGGCTATCCCACCTGTGATGATGAGCAAGATGGTTTTGTCATTCAAAGACTTGCCAAAATCATCAGTTTTTAATTTGCTATTGAGTGCTGCCGCAAAGCCACCTTGACGCGCCTTAATCTCAGCCTCAGTGCGTGGTATATCAACCGCATTCCCGCCAGCTAATATAATTCGCGCCTCTTCTTCCATAGAGCGGCCATTTTTAGCCGCGCTCTCGCGCAGGTTCTGCTTTATTGCTTCATCAAGATTACGAATGGTGATACTGGCCATGATGTTTCCTATACCTTATCATGTTACCAATATAGGGATAAAATGCAATCATTGCAATCAAAGAACTTAAAAATATAGTTTATATGCAATCATAATTGCACTCAATGCAATCACCCAAAGCGCAAGACGGCCAGAGCGCGTATGGCGCGCCTCCGCCTTACCGATGGCTTCTGCTGTTTGCGCATCAAAACGCATACCTTCACTCTGCATACGGTCAATCTCTTGGCTTAATCGCTCGGCACGCTCGGCAAATTCTGGCATTTGACGCGCAAGACGATGCACCGCATGCAAGCCAGCCTTGGCATCATTAGCAATACCAACAGGCCCCAAATGATGGGTAATCCATTGCTTAATCACAGGCTCAGCAACCCGCCACATGTTAAATTCGGCATCTAGATTGCGTGCAACACCCTCAACCACAACCATGGTTTTTTGCAACAATAGCAATTCAGGGCGGGTCTCCATATCAAAAATTTCCGTTACTTCAAATAAAAGCGTCAAAAGCTTTGCCATAGAAATGCTCTCGGCAGATTGCCCATGAATAGGCTCGCCGATGGCACGGATGGCTTGAGCGAA
>CAKMZG010000132.1:2056-7084 GCA_929200335.1 uncultured Alphaproteobacteria bacterium
AATGCAGCCTTATCATGATGATGGGGCACATAACCAGCCTCAAAATGAACCTCCGCAACGCGCATATAATCACGGGTGATAAAGCCGTATAGAATTTCTGCTAAAAAGCGGCGTTCTTTCGCGCCAAGCCTGCCAACAATACCAAAATCAACAGCCACAATATCGCCTTGCTCATCTACAAATAGATTACCAGGATGCATATCAGCATGGAAAAAACCATCACGAAGCGCATGACGCAAAAACGACTGCATTAAATTTTCAGCCAAGTGCTTCCTATCATGGCCAGCCTCATCAAGAGCGGCCAGATCACTCATCTTAACGCCATCAATCCATTCCATGGTTAGGCAATCACGGCTTGAGCGCTGCCAATCCACCTTTGGCACCCGAAACCCCGCATCGTCTTTGGTATTTTCTGCCATCTCCGATAGGGCTGCCGCCTCAAAGCGCAAATCCATCTCTTGTTTGGCAGATTGCGCCAATACATCAACGATCGCCACTGGCTTTAAACGCGCAGAAGCAGATGACCAGCGCTCAGCTTTTCGCGCTAGAGTATAATAAGCATCTAAATCTGCATTAAATTGCTCACGAACACCCGGGCGAATAACTTTAATCGCAGCTTTTGCGCTATCCAAATCCGTTACACCCACAAGCTCAGCAGAATGCACCTGTGCAATTGAAGCAGCGGCGATGGAGGCTGAGATATTATCAAAAAAGAAATCTAACGGCTTACCAAGAGTTTCTTCAATGGTTGATATGGCTTCATCTTGGGGAAATGGTGCAACTTGATCTTGCAGACTTTCCAAATCGCGTGCAATTGCCCCCCCCACTATATCGGGGCGCGTGGCCATTAATTGCCCAAGTTTTACCCATGTAGGCCCTAAGCGGTGCAAAGCTTTGGAAAGTTTTTCTGAACGCTCTACAGTTCTATGACGGCGGCGCGATATAACATCACCAACTTTTTGCGCCAACCGAATGGGGGCAGGCGCACCCTCACGGGGCAGGCTTGAGACTACACCCTCTCGCATCAAAACATATCCCGCGCGGGCAAATTTAATAAAAGCTGATAATTGTGACATTCATTATTCCATGACTTTATTTGTTGCGCTTATGGCATAATTTTTTTACCTCCGCCATAGCCATATTGGCATATGGTAAATATACCACGACGGTTTTAAACATTCTTTATAGACCTTGCATTCGCTTAAATTGGGAACTAACATAGTGTTTTTGGGATTAATCATGAAGTTTTCAAAATTTTTAGTTGCTGCTACCACCTTTTTTATTGCCTCATCTATTACTTTGCCTAGCGCACAGGCTGAAGTTAAATTTGGCAAAGGCGTGCGCATTGGCGGCCATGATGTTTCAGGACAAACCTATAATAAAAAGAAACGCGGCAAATTTTACATTTATAAGAAGAAGCCTAAGAAAGCTGGTTGTTACTGGCAGAAAAACAAAGATGGCAGTCGCACTAAAATCTGCCACTTGAAGCGCAAAACGAAGTAAAAGCCCATTGCATCACAACTAAGATGCTCATATGAGGGCAGTTGTGCAATATTAGGGCAATTATTACATATACTACACATTTACCCCTTTCTTTTATGGTTAAAACGCGTTATGACGCACCCAAACGGCTATGGAAAACCCTCTAGCCGATGAGATTAATTAAATCGCGCCAGACCATATTTTTATAGTAATAAGATGAATATGCGAGTTTAGCGCCTTTCACAAAAACGAGAATATTCATGACATTGCGTAATATCGCCATTATCGCCCACGTTGACCATGGGAAAACAACTCTTATTGATACATTGCTACAACAATCTGGTACTTTTCGTGAGAACCAACAAGTTGACGAACGCGCAATGGACAGCAACGATCTTGAAAAAGAGCGCGGCATTACCATTCTGGCCAAAGTGACCTCCATTAATTGGAAAGGTAACCGCATCAACATCGTGGATACCCCAGGCCACGCCGACTTTGGCGGTGAAGTTGAACGTATCCTAAACATGGTGGATGGCGTGATCATTCTTGTAGATGCTGCTGAAGGCCCAATGCCTCAAACTAAGTTTGTTTTGCAAAAAGCCTTAAAAATTGGCTTAAAACCAATCGTTGCCATCAATAAAATTGATAAATCAGACAGCCGCCCTGATTGGGTATTGGATGAAGTATTTGATCTGTTTGCTTCCCTTGATGCGAATGAAGAGCAATTAGATTTCCACACACTTTATGGTTCAGCTAAACAGGGCTGGATGGCAACAGAACCAGAAGGCCCAATGGATAATATGGCGCCTTTGCTTGATCTTGTTATGGAGCATGTCGATGAGCCACCTGTACAAGAGGGTTCATTTCAAATGTTAGCTACAACCATTGAATCAAACCCATTCCTTGGCCGTATCCTAACAGGCCGCATTTCTTCAGGTGAGGTTAAAGTTAACCAACCTATCCATGCTATTAACCAACAGGGTGAAGTTGTAGAAACTGGTCGTCTTACTCAAATCTTATCTTTTGAAGGTTTAGAGCGTACACCTGTTGACACAGCAAAAGCTGGTGATATCGTCTCAATCGCTGGCCTTACAAAGGCTACCGTTGCTGACACATTATCTGCAACAGACCGCAAAGATTTCATTGAAGCGCAACCAATTGACCCACCAACTCTATCTATGACTTTCCGCGTTAACAATGGCCCATTGGCTGGCCGTGAAGGCGATAAGGTACAAAGTCGCGTGATCCGTGATCGCTTGCTAAAAGAAGCTGAGGGCAATGTTGCTTTGAAAATTTCTGAAGGTGAAGATCGCGATTCATTCGTTGTTGCAGGCCGTGGTGAATTGCAATTAGCAATTCTGATTGAAACCATGCGCCGTGAAGGATTTGAATTTACCGTTGGCCGTCCAAATGTCTTGATGCAACAAGCCGAAAATGGTGAAAAGCTTGAACCTATCGAGGAAGCGATTATCGATGTGGACGAAGAATTTTCTGGTGCCGTTGTTCAAAAACTAACCGAACGCCGCGCTGAATTGGTAGAAATGAAACCATCTGGCGGTGATCGCACACGCCTTGTATTTCACGCGCCTACTCGTGGCTTAATCGGTTATTTATCTGAACTTTTGTCTGATACACGAGGCACAGCAATTTTTAACCGTACTTTCCTTGAGTATCAACCTTACCGTGGCACTGTTCCAATGCGCCATACCGGTGTTCTAATATCAAATGGTGATGGCGAGGCTGTTGGCTATGCGCTATTCCACCTTGAAGACCGTGGCCCAATGATGGTCTCACCCGGTGAGAAAGTGTATGTGGGCATGATTGTCGGTGAACATACCAAAGGCAATGATTTGGAAGTTAATGTGATTAAAGGCAAGGCACACTCTAACGTGCGTTCATCTGGTAAAGATGAGGCTATACGCCTTACAACTCCGCTAAAAATCACCTTAGAAAAAGCGCTTTCATATATTGCCGAAGATGAATTGGTTGAAGTGACGCCTAAATCGATTCGTATGCGCAAGGCTGTTCTTGATCCGAACGATCGTAAAAAGGCCATGCGAGCTGCTCAAGCTGGCTAAGCTAAGCAAAATAAGACAAACATATAAAAGTTAGATTTTTATATAATTTTAGACTTAAGTCTAACTGCAAAATCTTGCAGTTAGACTTTAGTTGTGATCTAGTGTTTCTTGGAAGTACCGCTTCTAGGGAGTTAAAGATGAAAACAAATACAATACGCATGGCCATACGTCACGATGCTGCGAGCATTTCACGTACATTTAAATTATCATTTAGACATGCTTATACAGGCATCATCCCATACGAGACGCTCAATCAAATTATTGAGCAACGCAGCCCTTTTTGGTGGCAAAATTATATAGAAAATCATTCAAACATTTGGGCTATTGAGGACAACAGCATTGTTGCTGGCTATATATCATTTGGACCAAATCGTCATGAGACTTTTGCCAATGATGCAGAAATTTATGGCATTTATATTCGCCCAGAATACCAAGGCAATGGCTTTGGTAAAAAACTCTTTGAAACCAGTGTGCGCGAACTAAATAGAGTGAAATTGCGTGGCAAGCTCACATGGGTAATCGAAGAAAACCAACAAGCAATTGATTTTTTCATAGCCATGGGCGGATATATTTGTGGTGATAGCTCCAGCCTTCACGAAGGTACAAGCCTGAAAAAGATTGCAATTTGTTGGAAATAGTTTAATCAAATGCTCAAGGTATGAATTCTATAGTTATGCCTATTTTATTGATAATTCAGTAACTAAATCAAAGTAGGAAATCCCATGCGCATTGATGAAATTTCAATTGGAAAAAACCCACCCGAAGAAATCAACGTTATCATTGAAGTTCCAGTTGGTGGTGAGCCAATTAAATATGAAATGGATAAAGAGTCTGGCGCTCTTTTTGTAGACCGTTTTTTATATACCCCAATGGTTTACCCAGGCAACTATGGTTTCGTACCGCACACATTATCAGAAGATAATGACCCTATTGATGTGCTTGTTTGCAATACCCGCGCAATTATGCCAGGCGCGGTAATGGCCTGTCGTCCAATTGGTGTATTAGTGATGGAAGATGACGGCGGTCAAGATGAAAAAATCATCGCTGTACCAGCTGCAAAATTGACCAAACGCTATGACAAAGTAGAAAATTATACAGATCTGCCAGAAATTACGATCCAGCAGATTGAGCATTTTTTTACACACTATAAAGATTTAGAGCCTGGCAAATGGGTAAAAATCATTGAATGGAGTGGTGTAGATACTGCTAAAAAGCTTATCACTGAAGCGATTGAGCGTTACAACAAGTAAACCACAATTTCATATGAATTTGAAAGGCACTGAAAGTAATTTCCGTGCCTTTTTTATTGTTCTAAAGCGCATCACCTATCTATAAATTCATAAATGCGCTCTGCCCCTATATTCTAGAGCTTGATGCGCTTATGTGAATTCAAAGCGCCGCTCTAGATTCCTCTATTTGTGCGAATAGTTCTCGTTTAGGTGAATCCACCTAAACGCTACACGCACTA
>CAKMZG010000133.1 GCA_929200335.1 uncultured Alphaproteobacteria bacterium
AAATTTATCGATAATGGTCGTGATTGGATCATTGATCAGGTGAAAGCCTCAGGTCTCCGCGGTCGCGGTGGCGCTGGTTTTCCAACGGGTCTAAAGTGGTCATTCATGCCTAAAGAATCTGATGGGCGCCCATCATATTTGGTCATTAATGCCGATGAATCAGAGCCAGGGACTTGTAAAGACCGTGATATTTTGCGTCATGACCCGCATACATTAATTGAAGGTTGTTTAATCGCTGGTTGTGCCATGGGTGCAAGTGCGTGTTACATCTATGTTCGTGGTGAATATATCCGTGAACGTGAAGCCTTAGAAAGCGCTATTCAAGAATGTTATGATGCTAATCTTTTAGGCAAAGGTAATAAACACGGTTATGACTATGATATTTATGTACATCATGGTGCGGGTGCTTATATTTGCGGTGAAGAAACTGCATTGCTTGAAAGTTTGGAAGGTAAAAAAGGCCAGCCACGTTTGAAACCACCATTTCCTGCAAATGTGGGGCTTTATGGTTGCCCAACTACTGTAAATAACGTGGAATCAGTTGCTGTTGTTCCAACAATTCTACGTCGCGGTGCTGATTGGTTTGCCAGCATGGGGCGTGAAAATAACCGTGGTACCAAACTTTTTTGCGTATCAGGTCATGTTGAGCGTCCATGTACCTTTGAAGAAGAAATGTCTGTGCCATTTCGTGAGCTGATTGAACGTCATTGTGGCGGTATTCGTGGCGGTTGGGATAATCTATTGGCAGTAATTCCGGGTGGTTCATCTGTGCGCTGCGTACCTGCTGAGCAGATCATTGATTGCCCAATGGATTTTGATAGCCTATCAGCGCTAAAGTCTGGTCTTGGTACAGCTGCTGTTATCGTGATGGATCAATCCACAGATATCATTAAAGCAATTGCAAGATTGTCTGCCTTTTATAAACATGAAAGTTGCGGGCAATGTACCCCATGTCGTGAGGGTACAGGCTGGATGTGGCGTGTGATGGAGCGTATGGTGCGTGGTGAAGCGCAAAAACGCGAGATTGATATGCTTTTTGAAGTTACAAAACAGATCGAAGGTCACACAATTTGTGCGCTTGGAGATGCAGCGGCTTGGCCTATTCAGGGTTTGATTACGCATTTTCGTGACGTCATTGAAGCGCGTATTGATGAATATTCGTAAAAAGATGGTGCGATAAGTGATAAAGATATTAAAATTGAGGCAGCGGAGTAGATTATGGCTAAAATCATCGTTGACGGTACAGAAGTTGAAGTGCCAGATCATTACACCCTGTTACAAGCTGCCGAAGAAGCTGGCGCTGAAGTGCCTCGTTTTTGTTTCCATGAACGCTTATCCATTGCTGGTAACTGCCGCATGTGCTTAGTGGAAGTCAAGGGCGGCCCACCAAAACCAGCCGCATCATGTGCAATGGGGGTTCGTGATTTACGCCCAGGACCAAATGGTGAGCCACCAGAAATTTTCACCAAAACACCAATGGTTAAAAAAGCACGCGAAGGCGTGATGGAGTTTTTACTTATTAACCACCCATTGGATTGTCCTATTTGTGACCAAGGTGGTGAGTGTGATCTGCAAGACCAAGCGATGGCTTTTGGTATGGATAAATCACGCTACCAAGAAAACAAGCGTGCAGTTGAAGATAAATACATTGGTCCTCTTGTAAAAACTATTATGACCCGCTGCATTCACTGTACGCGTTGTGTGCGTTTTACAACTGAAGTTGCAGGTATTTCAGAGCTTGGTCTAACAGGCCGTGGCGAAGATGCAGAGATTACAACCTATCTTGAAAGCGCTATGTCTAGCGAGTTACAAGGTAATGTGATTGATCTTTGCCCAGTTGGCGCTTTGACCTCACGTCCTTATGAATTTACCGCCCGTCCTTGGGAATTGAATAAAACCGAGAGCATTGATGTGATGGATGCTGTGGGATCAAGCATTCGTGTTGATAGCCGCAATGGTGAAGTACTACGCATTATGCCACGTCTTAATGAGGCAGTGAACGAAGAGTGGATTTCCGATAAAACCCGATTCATCTGGGATGGATTGAAAAATCAACGCTTGGATAAACCCTACATTAAAAAAGATGGTAAATTGCAACCTGCGGAATGGAATGAAGCATTTTCGATTATTGCAGATCGCATAAAAGGCGTAAACGGCAAGAATATTGGTGCCATAGCTGGTGATCTTTCTTCTGTTGAAGAAATTTTTGCGATGAAGGAATTAATGGGTTCTATTGGATCACCGAATATGGATTGCCGCGAAGAGGGGTCAGTACTTGATTCTAAACATGGCCGTTCAAGTTATTTGTTTAACACTTCAATTGAAGGCATTGAAGAAGCGGAGCTTTTGCTTTTGGTTGGAACTAATCCACGTAAAGAGGCCGCTGTTCTAAATAGCCGCATTCGTAAGCGTTGGCGTACTGGTGAATTGCAGGTTGCTGTGATTGGTGAGCAAGCAGATTTGACTTATGATTATCACTATGTTGGCAATTCAGCGAAAGCAATTTCTGAATTTGTTGATCATGCACCGACAAAATCAGAAAAAGCTATGATTATTGTAGGCCAAGATGCTTTAACCCGTCCTGATAGTGCCGCAATTTTATCTGAGCTTGCAAAAGCTGCAAAATCACTCGGCGTTGTTAAAGAGGGTTGGAATGGCTTTAATGTTCTGCACACGGCTGCTGGTCGTGTAGGCGGACTTGATCTTGGCTTTGTGCCAAAAGAAGGCGGGAAAGCCACTGCTGATATGATCGCTAATAGCGAAGTATTGTTCTTAATGGGGGCAGATGAGCTTGATCTTACCAAGCGCCGAGAGAATGGCTTTACCATTTACATGGGCAGCCACGGCGATGTTGGCGCTCATCATGCAGATGTAATTTTACCTGCTGCTGCTTATACTGAAAAATCCGGCACTTGGGTCAATACCGAAGGCCGTGTACAAATGGGTAATCGTGCTGGTTTTGCTCCAGGGGATGCCCGTGAAGACTGGGCTATTTTACGCGCACTTTCAGATCATATCGGTCATAAGTTGCCCTTTGATAGTATGAATGAATTACGCGGTCGGCTTTATGAGAAGTACCCACATTTCATGCAAATTGATGAAATTGTTACAAATGATGACAATGGGCTTGATAAACTTACTAAATTAAAAGCAGGCGAGATTAGTGATGAGCCACTTGGTTCATGTGTTGATGATTTCTACCTTACTAACCCAATTGCTAGGGCATCTAAAGTTATGGCAGAATGTGCAAGCTTGGCTAGAGAACGCGCAAAACAATCCAAATTGGAGGCGGCTGAATAATGATGAATATTATGCTGGCAATGTCCACCGAACCTTCATTTTTTTGGGATTATATTTGGCCATTGATTATCATGGTAGGGCAAAGCCTATTGCTTATTGTCGCTCTCCTGATGTTTATTGCTTATATCCTTTATGCTGATCGTAAAATTTGGGCGGCAGTGCAAATGCGTCGTGGGCCTAACGTTGTGGGGCCTTGGGGCTTGCTGCAAAGTTTCGCTGATTTTATCAAATTTATCGTAAAAGAGCCAATTATTCCATCCAGCTCAAATAAGGTCTTGTTCTTACTGGCACCTTTTATCTCTGCTGTATTAGCATTGGCCACATGGGCTGTAATTCCTTTAAATGCAGGTTGGGTAATTGCCGATATTAACATTGGTATTTTGTATATTTTTGCGTTTTCTTCTTTAGAAGTATACGGCATCATTATTGGTGGTTGGGCATCAAACTCAAAATATCCATTCTTAGCATCGCTACGTTCTGCAGCTCAAATGGTCTCTTATGAAGTTTCCATTGGTTTTGTTATTGTAACTGTGCTGCTTTGCGTTGGTTCGCTTAACCTAACCGATATCGTTATGAGCCAAGCCGATGGCTTGGGTACACGCCTTGGCCTTGCACCATCTTTATTAGATTGGCACTGGTTGGCGCTGTTCCCAATGTTTGTGATCTTCTTCATCTCAGCATTAGCAGAGACAAACCGCCCGCCGTTTGATTTGCCTGAGGCTGAATCAGAGCTTGTTGCTGGTCACATGGTTGAATATTCATCTTCGCCATATTTGTTGTTCATGTTGGGCGAATATATTGCGATCATGTTGATGTGTTCTTTAACCACCATCCTGTTCTTAGGCGGCTGGTTACCACCATTTGACTTTGCTCCATTCACTTGGGTGCCGGGTATTGTATGGTTTGTCTTAAAAGTATGTCTGGTATTCTTTATGTTTGCCATGGTTAAAGCCATTGTCCCTCGCTATCGCTATGATCAGCTGATGCGTTTGGGCTGGAAAGTATTTTTGCCGATTTCAATTTTTATGGTCATCACTGTTGCATTTATATTGCAATATATGGGCTGGGCGGCATAGGAGAAAAATATGTTAGGTCAAGCAATCAAATCTCTATTTTTGATAGAATTCGTAAAAGCTTTCTTTTTGGCTATGCGTTATTTCTTCGCACCGAAATCAACATTAAACTACCCCAATGAAAAAGGGCCAATAAGCCCACGTTTTCGTGGTGAGCATGCGCTTCGTCGTTATCCAAACGGAGAAGAGCGTTGCATTGCCTGTAAATTGTGTGAAGCCATTTGTCCTGCACAAGCGATTACCATTGAGGCAGGGCCTCGCCGTAATGATGGCACGCGTCGTACGGTGCGTTATGACATTGATATGGTTAAATGCATCTATTGCGGATTTTGCCAAGAGGCCTGTCCTGTGGATGCCATTGTGGAAGGGCCAAACTTTGAATTTGCTACGGAAACCCGTGAAGAGCTTTATTATGATAAAGAAAAGCTTCTTAATAACGGCGCCCGTTGGGAACGTGAATTAGCGCGCAACATCAAACTTGATGCGCCTTATAGATAAATGAAACAAACGGCATGGATGAATATCTCTGCCAAAAACTTGGAACGTGAAGGTTAAACCTATGGGTCTTGAAGGTTCAGTACTCGCAGCACTGTTTTTCTATCTCTTTGCAGGCGTTACCATAGCTGCTGCAGTGATGGTAATTTCAGCGCGCAATCCGGTGCATTCTGTGCTATTTCTCATTCTGGCATTTTTCAATGCAGCAGGACTATTCATGTTAGCAGGGGCTGAGTTTTTAGCCTTTTTGCTAATCGTGGTCTATGTGGGAGCAGTGGCAGTGTTATTCCTCTTTGTGGTAATGATGCTGGATGTCGATTTTGCAGAATTGCGTCAGGGCTTTTTGCAATATCTACCCATTGGCCTTGTGGTTGGTATAATACTTGCCGTAGAGCTTGTGTTTGTGGTTGCAGGCGGAGCCTTTTCCATCAATAAGCTAGAAGGCACTGCAAAAACTCCAACACCTGATTTAGCAGAACGTTCAAATATAGCAGCTATTGGCGATGTGCTTTATACCGATTACATTTTCTATTTCCAATTAGCGGGTATGGTTCTTTTGGTTGCAATGATTGGCGCTATAGTTCTCACCCTTCGCCATCGTAGTGGCGTTAAGCGACAAGACATTACAACGCAAGTAGGACGTGATCCGAAAAAGGCTGTTGAAATTGTAAGTGTAAAATCAGGAGAGGGCATATAATGATTGGACTTTCTCACTATTTAACGGTTGCTGCTATTCTATTTACCATTGGTATTTTGGGTATTTTCCTTAACCGTAAAAACGTCATTATTATTTTAATGTCCGTTGAATTGATCCTATTGTCGGTGAATATCAATTTCGTCGCATTCTCTCATCAATTGGGAGATTTATCAGGTCAAATTTTCGCACTGTTTATCTTAACCGTTGCCGCCGCAGAAGCAGCCATTGGCCTTGCTATCTTGGTGGTGTTCTTCCGTAACCGTGGTTCTATTGCGGTTGAAGATATCAATAATATGAAGGGCTAACGAGCACCATGTATCACGCCATTGTCTTTTTACCATTATTGGGCTTTTTGATTGCGGGTCTATTCGCGCGTTCAATCGGTGCTAAAGCTTGCGAATATATCACATCAACCTTCTTGGTTATCGCAGCACTTCTGTCTTGGGTTGCATTCTTTAATGTTGCATATTCCCACACGGATCACAGCCAAACTGTTGAGGTTATGCGTTGGCTATCTTCAGGTGGTCTTGATGTCAGTTGGGCATTTAAAATTGATACCTTAACCGTGGTAATGTTGGTTGTTGTGAATTCCGTTTCAGCCCTCGTACATATTTATTCTATCGGTTATATGCATCACGACCCACATCGTCCGCGTTTCTTTGCCTATTTGTCACTTTTCACCTTTGCTATGTTGATGTTGGTGACATCTGATAACCTTGTGCAAATGTTTTTCGGCTGGGAAGGTGTTGGCCTTGCATCATATCTTCTGATTGGCTTTTGGTTTAAAAAACCAACGGCTAATGCAGCTGCGATGAAAGCTTTTGTGGTTAACCGTGTAGGTGACTTCGGCTTTGCTCTTGGTATATTTGGTATTTTTGTTTTATTTGGTTCTGTTTCATTTGATACAATTTTTGCAAATGCAGGATCATTCCATGGTGCAGAAGGCGGTGAAGAGGTATTAAATTTCTTAGGATATTCATTGGATAAGGGCTCTGCGATAACTGTTGTTTGCTTGCTATTATTCATGGGTGCCATGGGTAAATCAGCTCAATTTTTATTACACACTTGGTTACCAGATGCGATGGAAGGTCCAACGCCAGTATCTGCTCTTATTCACGCAGCGACCATGGTGACCGCAGGGGTATTCTTGGTTGCTCGCATGTCGCCAATTTTTGAATTGTCGCAGACAGCTTTGACTGTGATTACCATTGTGGGCGCTACGACTGCATTTTTTGCAGCAACCGTTGCTTTGGTACAAAATGATATCAAACGCGTGATTGCTTATTCAACCTGTTCTCAATTGGGCTATATGTTTGCAGCTCTTGGGGTTGGAGCTTATGGCGCTGCTGTTTTTCACCTCTTTACTCACGCATTCTTTAAGGC
>CAKMZG010000134.1:0-6254 GCA_929200335.1 uncultured Alphaproteobacteria bacterium
CGGCCAAAGCTTTGTCATCTGTGGTGCGTCCCACATTGAAAAATTGCACCACATTTTCAGACCATATGCGCAACTGCGGGCAATCTTTATCAGGCACACCCAAAATACGACCAATGATATGGCCTGGGATGTGGGATGCAAAATCCGTGACAAAATCAATCTCGCTGCGCTCAGCCAGTTCATCTAAAAGCTTGTCAACAAAGGTTTGAATGGCTTCGCGCTGCTGCAATATGACTTGATTGGTAAATTGACGAAATACCAACATGCGCAGGCGGCGGTGGGTTTCACCATCGCTGTCCAAAAGGCTGAATTGCACAAAGCGCTCATGATGAGGCATATCATGCCAATTCATCTTGCGTTGATTGGCAAGGCGCTCTTCTTCTGGGATTACCTCATCAAGGCTGCGAAACATGGCGGTATTGGTAGCTACAGCCTCAACATCGCTCATTTTCGCAAGCATATGGGTATCAATATCTTCATAATACCACGGTTCATCCAAGGCACGCAAAGTGGTATAGGTTGGATATGGATCCTGCGCAAATTCTTGCGACATCGGTTGAAAATTTATGGACATTGCTTTTGCAAAATCTGTCTGTGAATTAAATTATGCGGCAACATCTTTTAATGCGCCGCAGATGTCATCAACCACTTTTTCCACTTTACCAAGGTCATCGCCTTCTGCCATGACGCGGATAAGCGGCTCTGTGCCTGATGGGCGAATAACTACACGACCGCTGTTACCAAGAGCGCTTTCGCCCTCTTTAATAGCATCAATCACAGCTTTTTCCTCTAATGGGTTGCCAGAGCTAAACCGTACATTTTTTAAGATTTGTGGTACGGCCTCAAAGCAATTGCAGACCTCACTCACAGGGCGGTTTAATTCACGCACTACGGATAGTACTTGCAAAGCTGCTACAAGGCCATCGCCTGTTGTTGTGAAGTCTGACAGCACCAAATGACCTGATTGCTCGCCACCTACATTAAAATTATGTTTGCGCATGTGTTCCACTACATAGCGGTCTCCCACTTTAGTGCGAATTAGCTCAAGTTTATGATCATGTAAAAAGCGCTCAAGTCCAAGATTAGACATGATAGTGGCAACAATGCCATTTGAGGAAAGTTTTTCTTTAGCAGCCCAAGAACGTCCAACAACGGCGAGTAGTTGATCGCCATCTACTTCGTTGCCTTTTTCATCTACAATGATCACGCGGTCTGCATCGCCATCCAGTGCAATGCCAATGTCTGCATTGTTCTCAAGGACAGTTTTTTTGAGCAATTCTGTATGAGTGGAGCCACATTTATCATTAATGTTATAGCCATCAGGCTCATCACCAATGCTAATCACTTCGGCGCCCAGTTCCCACAGAGCATCAGGAGCAACTTTATAAGCAGCGCCATTTGAGCAATCGATAACCACTTTAAGGCCTTCTAGGGACATCTTGCGCGGTAAGGTACGCTTTGCAAATTCAATATAACGATCATGTACACCCTCAACGCGTTTGGCACGACCTAATTCTCGAGAGTTAGCAAGCCTGTCTTGCAGGTCTTGACCCATGATAGCTTCAATTTTCTGTTCTTTAAGGTCTGATAGCTTATAGCCATCAGGCCCAAAAAGCTTAATGCCATTATCATGAAAAGGGTTATGAGATGCGGAAAGCATAACGCCGATGTCTGCACGCAGTGAGCGGGTAAGCATAGCAACCGCTGGTGTTGGAATAGGGCCAAGTAGGAATACATCCATGCCAGCAGAGGTGAAGCCTGCCACAAGGGCTGGCTCTAACATATAGCCGGATAGACGGGTATCTTTACCAATAACAACACGGTGACGATGCTCCCCACGCCTAAACATAAGGCCAGCCGCCATGCCGACTTTCATAGCAATTTCTGGTGTCATAGAACCCTGATTGGCTTGCCCACGAATACCATCAGTTCCAAAATATTTGCGTGTCATAAAATTTCTTTCATTATATGTTTGCCCTGCACGGGCGCCCTGCTTAGATATTGTAAAGTCATATGTATACTGCATTATTCTGCACCGTTAAGCGGCAGTTGCGTTCATAGACAACAATATTTGCGTAATTACCCTATAAATTAATTTACTTAATTTTTTACTATTTAAAAAGGCAATAATAGCTATTTTTTGCTGTTATTATTCAACTTTTATTAGCAAATGTTGCAAAGGTCAGTGCTGCTATTTGGTTAATTTTAAGTTCTTTATCTTGGCCGTGCGATATAGATGCCCAGTAAAATTAAACTGCCGCCGATCAATTGCATCCAGTGCAAGGGTTCGTCCTCAATTAGCCATCCAAGTAGTGCGGCTGCTATAGCCTCAATGAAAATAACCAAAGATGAGAAGGTGGCAGATAATGAGCCAAGGGCAATGGTTAGCAAGCCTTGACCGCCAATTTGGCTGATATAGGCAAGAGAGAATAGGGCTGCAACGCTTTTGCTTGTTTCAGGCCAATAGCTTGCTGAGATGGCAAGCATAAACAGGCCAAGAATAAGGCTGGTAACAATGGTGCTGAAAAATGTGATGGTGCCAGCGCCATGGTAACTGCGACGAGCTACCCGAATGCCAAGAAAATAAAGGCCGAAGAATATGGAGGTGATCATGCCATAGATGTCACCAATTAAGTGTTCTGGTGCTAATTGAAAATTTGCACCAACTAGAGCAAAGGCTCCGATTAAACAAAAACCAAGACCTACGATGGCATTTTTACTAATTGGCTCCCCAATGACTTTTGAGAAAAGGGCAACCCAGATGGGAGCAAGACAACTTAAAAGCGTAGCATTAGCAATGGTGGTATACTGAATAGACAGATGCCAGAATATCAGATCACCGGCAAAAAATGTTCCTGTTAGAATGATGGCTAGTTTAAAATTAACGGGTTGGGCGCTTTGCAGCTTAGGTTTTATTTTAGAGCGGTTTTCAAGATATGCCCATATTGCTAATCCAGGCAGGGCTAGGCTAACGCGCCAAAATGCACTAGCAAAACTGTCAATCTCTGCATGACGAACAAACACGGGCGATGCACCCATAGAAATAGCCCCAAGAATGAGAACAATTAGGGCAATGAAAAAAGGTAATTTTGCATCATCAAATGTTTGTTTTGTCATAGAAGACTATTGAACATTTTTGGATCTCATGACAAGAGTATTTTTTCAAGAGCAAGATTTATAAAGTTTAAAATTGATGGATAATTCTGATAGTTTTGAAGTGATCGATGGTGATTTTGGTGCAGGGCTAATTTTGCTTTGTGATCATGCCTGTAATTATATTCCACCCCATTATGATAATTTGGGCATTGCTGAAGATCAATTAAGCCGTCATATCGCCTATGATATTGGTGGTCGCAATATTACACTGGGTCTGGCTCAGCGATTGGGGGTTCCTGCGGTGATGAGTAAATTCTCTCGCCTTTTAATCGATCCTAACCGCGGTGAGGATGACCCAACCCTTATCATGTATCTCTCTGATGGTGCGGTGATTAAGGGTAACTATCCTTTAAGTGAAGAAGAGCGCCAAAGGCGAATTGAAGCTTATTACCGCCCCTATCATCAGGCTATTTCAGAGGTTTTGGATAAAGCAATGGCCACAGGCAACCCGCCTATGGTGTTTTCTATTCATAGCTTTACCGATAAATGGAAAGGGGTGCCTCGTCCGTGGGAGGCCGCTATATTATGGGATAATGACCCACGCATGGCGCAAGCAATGATTGTAGCCTTAAGTGAAGATGGGACATTAACAGTTGGGGATAATGCGCCTTATGATGGGGCGTTGATTAATGATACAATGTATAAGCATTGCACAAAGGCTGGGCTTGCCCATAGTTTAATTGAGGTAAGGCAAGATTTAATTAGCAATCAATCTGGAGTAGATGCTTGGGTTGATCGGTTGACACCCATCTTGGAGCAGCTTAACAAACAAGTAGAGATGCATGAAGTGAAATATTTTGGTTCAAGAAGAGATAAACTTTGAGCTTGTCACATAGTACTGGAAATAACATGACAAAAATTGATGAAAATCAGCAGGTGGAATTTGAAGCAGCGGCCTTTCGTCGTCTGGTTGAGCATTTGCGCGAGCGTACAGATGTTCAAAATATTGACATGATGAACTTAGCTGGCTTTTGCCGCAATTGCCTTTCTACTTGGTATAAAGATGCTGCAAAAGATGCTGGTGTTGATCTGGATAAATTGGAAGCACGTGAAATTATTTATGGTATGCCATTTGAAGAATGGAAGACCAAATATCAAACTGAAGCCAGCTCTGGTAGTCTAGCTGATTTTGAAAAAAATAAACCATCCCATTAATTATAACTTTATTTAGGAGAGAATCTATGGATTCTGCAGGTGTAGCACGCGATCAATTGCGTACAATCGTTGAGCGTATTGAGCGTTTAGAAGAAGATAAAAAAGCCATTATGGATGATATTAAGGAAGTTTATGCTGAGGCTAAGGGTAATGGGTTTGATGTAAAAACTCTACGTAAGGTGGTTAGCCTAAGAAAAATAGAAAGTACAGAGAGAGAAGAGCAGGAAGCAATGCTTGATTTATATTTGGGCGCACTTGGAATGACACCTAGTGATGGCGAGTAATTCTTAATTATACTTTGATTGCAAGTTGTTGATTTTATTATTATTTAAGCCTTAGACTAAGGCAGTAAGCTTATTTACTAATTTTCAACTGCCTAAATAAAGTTTATTAATAAAGGTAGGCGCTAATAATATAAAAAGCATAAAGCCTAACTCAAATTTAATTCGGGCAAAGAATTAGATTTACACACAAGACGTAATTAAAAATAAAAATAACTTAAGATCTTGGGTGCGTGAATAAAGGAGCGGCAGAAATGCTGCTCCTTTAGCATATAACTAAATTCCTTAGTTGGCGCGAATAGTTCTCGTTTAGGTGAGTTCACTTAAATACTACATGCGCTAGTCCAATGTGAGCAGTTCAAGCTCTATCACTCACCCTTATCGGCATGATTTCCCTCAGCTTCATTAAAGCTTGAAGAGAAATCGCTTTCATCATTGTTACGTGCTGCAATGCGGTAGTTGCCATTCAGCCAGTTTCCCAAATCCAGATCAGAGCAACGCTGCGAGCAAAATGGATAGGCTTCGTGGCTTTGGGCTTGATCATAGGGCTTGTCGCATTGAGGGCAGTCGCGTTTAGGGCGTAAAGGGGTGATGTTGTTTTTAGTCATGATATTATATCCCCAATAAGAGAAAATTATTCTGCTTCTGCCCAATATTGGGTAACTGGATAGCCTTCGCCCTGCAATAAGCTAGAGGTTTCATAAAGCGGCAGGCCGACTACATTGGTATAAGAACCAATGAGCTTTACCACAAATGCACTGGCTAAACCTTGGATGCCATAGCCACCTGCTTTGCCGCGCCAATCGCCGCTATCTAGATAAGCGTTCATTTCTTGTTTGGATAAAACCTTAAAACGCACGCGGGTTTCCACGAGTTTTTTGCGAAACTTACCTTCAGGCGTGGCAAGCACAAGACCTGTATAAACCCGATGGGCGCGTCCTGAGAGAAAATTAAGGCAATATTGAGCATCTTCTAAATTATCGGCTTTAGGCATGATGCGACGCCCCACAGCCACTACCGTGTCGGCTGTCAAAATAAAGGCGCTTTCGTCAGGAAATTCGTCTTTATGACGTGCATAGGCAGCTTTGGCCTTTTTAAGACCAAGGCGTTTTGCCAATGATTTAGGGTGTTCTGCCGTCTTTGGTGTTTCATCCAAATCCATCGGCATAAGATGATTTGGTGTTACGCCAATCTGGCGCAACAATTCCAAACGTCTGGGAGATGCTGATGCTAAAGTTAATTGAGCAGATGATGAATGCTTAGCCATTATATGCGATCTCACCCATGGTTTTTGCTACCCAAATTCTTTGTATCACTATATAAATTTACTACTTAAAGCGATAGGTAATTCGCCCTTTTGTAAGGTCATATGGGGTCATCTCAACAAGCACATTATCGCCTGCCAATACCCGAATACGGTTCTTGCGCATACGACCAGCCGTATGGGCAATAATTTCATGATCATTTTCCAATTTTACGCGGAAAGTCGCGTTAGGCAACAATTCTGTTACAACTCCTGGAAATTCTAAAACTTCTTCTTTAGCCATAAATTTAAGCCATCCTTTTCAATTTTGCAGGAAACTAGCCGATTTCTAAGGCTTTGTGAACCCGTTTCTTATGGAAAATAAATGTTACCCAGTAAATATAGATCAAACACTTTAT
>CAKMZG010000134.1:6264-6915 GCA_929200335.1 uncultured Alphaproteobacteria bacterium
AGGTTCTAAACGAGAATATGCGTGCAAATGTGCTTATTTTCGCCCAATTTTTGCAAAAGAAAGAATGAGCAAAGCGGTTATGGTGAAAAGTCCTAATGTTATAAAAAGGTCGGGCATGTTTAATTTTTGCGAAAATTCAAACAAGCCAATTGGATTGGTGGTTATTGGATAGGCTGTATTATTTACTAATAAAAAGACAAATAAATTATTGGCAATATGCATGCCTATAGAATATTCTAAACGCCCTGTGAGCAGTGTTAATGCAGTTAATATCAAGCTAAAACCGATGTAGAAAAACTGTGCTGCATGGCCTATTTCATCAACCTCGCTATTGCCTTGATGAGCTGCCCAAAACAGTAGGGATGGTATTATTAATAATAGCCAAAAATTACGTGTAAGCTTACCCAAACATTGGATAATAACCCCGCGAAAAAGCAACTCTTCCGCACTGGCTTGAAAGATTATTATACAAAAGCAAGCTAGGGCAAATAAGGCTTGCTCTTGATCCCAACGGTTAAATTTAATTTCATTACCTTGGTAATAATAAAAAGCAATGGATAGGGATGCCATGATCAAAGTCATCAATGCTGCCATCAAGATATGGTCAAAGGCTATACTCCCTTTGGGATTAATAACACGTCGTAGAGGAAG
>CAKMZG010000135.1:0-1625 GCA_929200335.1 uncultured Alphaproteobacteria bacterium
AAAGGAATCTAGAGCGGCGCTTTGAATTCACATAAGCGCATCAAGCTCTAGATGCATGATGCTCTAAAAATAAGGCAGTTGTTGCAGCAGGTGATGGCTTTGTTTTTTGGAAGAGGGCATATTTGCTGATTTTATGGGAAAAATTCCCCATAAGATGTGAGCAATTTAAAGCACCTATTCCTTTGGGACGGTGCTGCCAATAACAAACGCGAGGGTCTTTATCTCTTTTAAATAGGAACCACTTTCACGCGTTTTTTTTCTAGTTTTAATGCTAATTCGCCACGTTTCAGTTTGATTGCTAAGTCACCAAAAAGCTTTTTGCGCCAACCGTTTAAGGCCATAACATCTGCATCGTCATCTTGGGCAATAGCTTCCAATTCACTAACGGTGGCAATCATTTTAGCAGCCACATTATGCTGCTCAGATACTTGTTTAAGTAGCACTTTTAACAGCTCAACTGTAGCATGAGCACCTTCATTAACAGGGCGGTGAACAGGTAGTGGGGGAAGATTATCTTCACTAATTTGCTCAACCTGTTTAACGCATTCAAACACTTGTGAGGCAAATTTTGAGCGTTCAAACCCTTGTGGCACAGCGCGTATACGTGCCAGAGCTTCCACAGTTTTAGGGTGGTTTTGAGCAATAGCACCTATGGCATCATCTTTCAAAATGCGACCTCTTGGGATATTGCGCGTCTTAGCTTCATTTTCACGCCAAGAAGCAAGAGATTGCATGAGCGCCAAATCTTTTGATTTTTTAAAACGCCCCTTCACGCGTTTCCAAGCGTCAGCCGGTTCAATCTCGTAGGTGCTAGGAGAGGTCAGAATATTCATTTCTTCTAAAAGCCACTCTGTGCGCCCTTCGCGTTCCAATTGTTTGCTTAAGTGAAGGTAAATATCACGCAAATGGGTAACATCTGTAAGGGCGTAATCCAATTGCTTCTTGCTTAAGGGGCGTTTGCTCCAATCAGTGAAGCGTGAAGATTTGTCAATCTGTGCTTTGGCGATGCGCTGGCATAATTGATCATAAGAGATGCTGTCGCCAAACCCACAAACCATTGCTGCCACTTGCGTATCAAATAGAGGAGTTGGAATACAATTTCCTAAATGCCAAACAATTTCGACATCTTGGCGTGCTGCATGAAATACTTTGATAATCGCCTCATCCTTCATCAGCTCGAAGAAGGGGGCTAAATCAATCCCATCACTCATGATATCTACAATCACGGCTTCATCTGGGGTTGCCATCTGGATTAAGCATAGAATAGGCCAATAGGTTTTTTCTCGTAGAAATTCGGTATCAACAGTTACAAATTCATGAGATTTAGCATTGTTGCAAAAAGTTTGCAGATCTGCGGTCGTTGTAATGATATTCATATAGACTTTCAAAACTGATTCATCATTCATATAGTATTTTATGGCGCGAAATTGCCATGAAGTTAAGCTTGTGTAAATCACTTTGTGTGATTTTCGTAAAAATCAACCATAGTTTGCTATGGTTTACTATAGTAAAGCTTGACAAATTGCTTCTTCCGTGCGTTTTACGCACATGTAATTTCAGATCCGTATAATTCTAATTTTGGAAAATAATCATGCATGAATATCGCTCCCACACTTGTGTTGACC
>CAKMZG010000135.1:1635-4793 GCA_929200335.1 uncultured Alphaproteobacteria bacterium
GGGTACACCGTGTCCGCGACCATGGCGGCGTTTTGTTCATTGATTTACGCGATGATTTTGGCATCACACAGGTTGTGGCAGATCCTGATTCACCTGCATTTGCAACGGCTGAGACTGTTCGGGCTGAATGGGTTATCCGCATTGATGGTAAGGTGCGCGCGCGTGATGCTGAGGCTGTAAACCCAAATCTGCCTACTGGTGAGATCGAAATTTATGCCGATGAGATTGAAGTATTATCTTCAGCTAAAGAACTGCCATTGCCAGTATTTGGTGAGCAGGAATATCCTGAAGATGTGCGCTTGCGTTATCGTTTCTTAGATTTGCGCCGCGAAAACATTCATAATAACATAAAAAAACGTTCAAAAATCATTTCTTATATGCGCCGCCGCATGGAAGATGAAAACTTTAGCGAGTTCCAAACCCCAATTTTGACCGCTTCAAGCCCAGAGGGTGCGCGTGATTTCTTGGTGCCAAGCCGTATTCATCCCGGTAAATTCTATGCGTTACCGCAAGCGCCTCAGCAGTTTAAACAGTTGATTATGATGTCTGGTTTTGATCGTTATTTCCAAATTGCGCCTTGCTTTAGGGATGAAGATCCGCGTGCTGACCGTTTCCCAGGCGAGTTCTATCAGCTTGATTTGGAAATGAGCTTTGTAACGCAAGAAGATGTTTTGACCACTATGGAGCCAATCCTGCGTGATATTTTTGTAGAATTTGCTGGTGATAAAGCGGTAACAGAAACATTCCGTCGTATTCCATATGCTGAATCAATTCGTAAATATGGTTCTGATAAGCCAGATCTTCGTAATCCAATTGAAATGGATAACGTGAGTGATCACTTTCGTGGTTCAGGTTTTAAAATTTTTGCTGGCATGTTGGAAAATGATCCAAAAGTGCAAGTATGGGGTATCCCAGTTAAGGGGGGTGGCAGTCGCGCATTTTGTGATCGTATGAACTCATGGGCGCAACAACAAGGTCAGCCAGGCCTTGGATATATTTTCTGGCGCTCAGAAGATGATAAAATTGCAGGCGCTGGACCTTTGGCTAAAAACATTGGTGAAGAACGTACAGATGCTATCCGTGAACAAATGGGCTTAGGCGAGGGCGATGCTTGTTTCTTCGTTGCTGGTGATCCTAAGAAATTCTATTCATTTGCTGGCGATGCACGTACCCGTGCCGCTGAAGAATTGGATATGATTGATGATAGTAAATTTGAGCTTTGCTGGATTGTTGATTTCCCAATGTATGAATTCAATGAAGAAGATCAAAAAATTGACTTTTCGCACAACCCCTTTTCTATGCCAGAAGGCGGCCTAGATGGTTTGGAAAATACCGACCCGCTAGAATTAAACGCTTATCAATATGATATCGTATGTAATGGCTTTGAAATTGGTTCTGGGGCTATCCGTAACCACAAAGTGGAAATTATGGAAAAAGCATTTGAGATTGCGGGCTATCCAAAGGAAACATTAGAAGAGCGTTTTGGCGGCATGTATCGTGCGTTCCAATATGGCGCTCCGCCACATGGTGGCATGGCTGCGGGTATCGATCGTATTGTGATGTTGCTTTGTGGTGAGAAGAACTTGCGCGAAATTGCAATGTTCCCAATGAATCAGCAAGCCAAAGACTTGATGATGAATGCGCCTTCAGATGTGACGCCTGCGCAATTGCGTGATCTACACATTCGCTTGAACTTGCCAAAAGAATAAGCGTAATTAAAATTTAATTTTTAAGGCTGGGTGAGTGATCGCTCAGCCTTTTTTGATGGCTTATACATTTGTGGAACAACATTGCAGAAGCTTGAATTCTAGCCTCAGGTGAGGTAGTAATGAGTTTGTTTTTAAGTAAAATTAATTTTAAAAGATGATTAGGTGGGGCATGTCCAATTTTTCTAAACTAGCAAAAATATTTCTGTTTGCATTATTGATTGCGGGCTTTTGTAAGATTGCAAATGCACAAGAAGCGCAGCCAAATATTTTACGTTATTTGGACATCTCCACAGGTAATGGCTTAAAACTTGATATCCATGCGCCGCTTAGCACTAAGAAAAGAGGCTTTTTTGGGCGGCGTAAGCTGGCACCTGTTTTGATTTATGTCCATGGGGGTGGCTGGATTAAGGGTAGCCGCAAAAAAGTCTATCGCCTGCCTAACTTTGCTGCACAGCGTAATGTGATGTTGGTATCTGTCGATTACCGCCCTGTGCCAAAGACTGACATCGATGGTCAAGTGCGTGACGTGGTGCAGGGTATTAAATGGGTGCGCAAAAACATTAAACGCTATGGCGGTGATCCTAAGCGTATTGTGATTATGGGGCATTCTGCGGGTTCTCATTTGGTGGCGCTCGTTTCTGCACGTAAATTAGGCGGCCAATTTCGCGGTGTTATTCCTAATGATGTACAGGCTTATGATATGGTGGCCTATGCAGGAATGCGTGGTTCTCTGCCTTATGTTTATGCCAAGGCTTTTGGTTCTAATCCTAACAATTGGGTAAAATGGTCGCCGATTACATATGTGCGTAGGAATTCTAACTTTCCACCTCACTTAATTATGCACTCAGGCTCTAACCGTGAACGTAGAAAAATCTTAGCCAACGGGTTTGCTTATGAATTGCGTAAAAAAGGTGCGAAGGTTACTCTTTTCGATGGGTGGCGTTATAGCCATGGCGCTATTGCTTCAAGGATTGGCTCAAGCCCTGAAGTAACTAGGGCTGTTACTGCTTTTTTAAGAAAAGTATTTTAATATTTAACTTTTATTTACCATATTATTTAAATATAGAGCTTATAACAATAATAGTAAATAACACATGAAGGCATAATTGCTGACTTATGATCCAGAGTAACATGATACGATATATTACTAGCCTTTTGATTTTAACGTTTTTATATACTGTTGTTCCAGCAGCGGCTGGTACTTATAAAAAATCCAATCTGAAAATGTCTAATGGGCATAAAGCATTGGTGATTGCGCCAAGTTCTTCTGATCAGGTAGGTAATGAATTAAAACCAATCGTTATATTTGTTCATGGAGGCGGTTGGATCGGTGGCTTTAGACAGGATATTGGACGGTTAGATACATTTGCCAAGCGCATGAATATGGTGCTGTTTTCGCTCGAATATAGTTTTAAGCCTATAGCTTCTTTTGAGGATCAAGTTTTAGAT
>CAKMZG010000135.1:4803-6018 GCA_929200335.1 uncultured Alphaproteobacteria bacterium
TGAGCAAGGTATAAAATGGGTGCGAAAAAATGCTCATAAATTTCATGGGGACGCTGAAAGAGTTATTTTAATTGGCCACTCAGCAGGCGCGCATTTGATTAATCTAGTGGTAACACAACAGCGCGTTAAGAATATCCTTGGAATTGTTTCAAATGACAGCCGTGTTTATGATGTGCCACAGCTAATGAAAACCTTTGGTCCATTACCTATGATATATATGCCAGTTTTTGGGCCTAATCCCACTACTTGGCGCTGGGCATCTCCTGTCACCTATGTACGCAAGGGTATTAAATTACCACCTTTTTTACTTATGTACTCAGGGGTTGGGGTTGGTGATAGGCGCCGTTTGACTGAGAGTTTTGCTAAGGAATTACGAAAACAGGGCAATGAAGCCTATGTTTATGATGGTTCAAAATATAATCACTTTCGAATCCATAGCAATATGGGCAACCCTAAAGCTGAAGTTACTAGCGTTCTAGTTCAATTTGTCAGTAGTGTTTTAGCGCGCTCAAACGACTTTATTCAGAAGTCCCGTTTGAAGTTACAGTAAAATCTAATTCCTCTGCAATTTTTCTACTTTGATCAGGAAGCCCCATGATGCCTTTGAATTTATTTAAAGGAATTGGTGTTTTTATATTGCTATTGATTTCTAAAGATTTTGGGTCATTTAAAAAACTATCAAGTTCAGGTTTTAGGCGATTGGCTAATGTTTCAAAGCCAAAGCCGGGCAAAACCAATTGTGGGGCAAATTTAATAGTTGCAATTAATTGCTGTTTGGTAATCCTATTATTTTGAGTGTAATAATCTAGCAAGCGCTTAACTAAGCTGTCATCACTATATTTCAAACTCACGTCGGCGAGGGTAAGTGTGCCAATTTTTTCAGCTATTTCTTCTGCAAGCGCTCGGTCATTCGGCATTTTTTCTATTTTCTTAGAAAGCTCTTGAAAGGCAAGGCTATAGGCTTTGTCTAGGTTGTTTAAAGCAAAAGTTAGGGAGAGGCTGCCCATATCTTCCAATGTTACCTCTATATAGTCATATGAATATATGCCTGAATTATAGTCCCAACTGGCCTGTGCTCGAATATCGCTTTTCAAGTGTTTATAACCCAGCTGTTGTAATATATTAATTTGCTTGATTGCTTTTGTATTGTTTAAATCAATTTCAGTGGCTTTAAACTTGATGCTGCTTTCGATGGTGCTTTTTTCAACATTAGGG
>CAKMZG010000135.1:6028-6891 GCA_929200335.1 uncultured Alphaproteobacteria bacterium
GCATTAGGGGTGTCCACCACGCTGATTGCTTCAATTGTTGCAAGGATAGTATCGTCCTTTTTAAAGCTCAAAGAAGATGCGAATTTTGTGCTGTCAATTTTGATAAAGTCCTCAAAATTCTTACCATATATGCTTGCAAGCGGCAGATTTGTGCCACCTGCTTGAGCAACCAAAAGAGTGCTGCTTTTTAGTTCAATTTCAATTTCGTTGATAATGAGGTTACCCGCCCGAAAAAGGCCATCAACATCACTGACGTCTTTTATTTCCAGTGACTTTGCCGTGCCTTTGAATTTATGATTACCTTGACGTCTCATTGATGCAAAGGGCTCACGCCGTGAATTCACCTCGAAACTGAGGTTCTCAAGTCTAAAGCCATTGTTGTTATAGTTGATGTTATCATATTCTAAATCTTGCATATAATAGCTGATGTGAGATTTGAATTTTTCCAGCAGGTTTGCCTGCTCATTTTCATTTAAGGCAAATGCAGGGGAGTTTAGCGCCATAAAGCTGGTGATGAACGATATGAATAAAATTTTGATGAACTTTAAGCGCTGCATTGAATTTCCTATCAATATGAGAGATTTTTATAACTTTGTGAAAAAATGGCCGGAGTTGCAACAAAAAACTGCATAACTCTCTTGATAACCAAAGGTCTTGCTTGCGAAAACAACTTACAGAGGCTACCAAACCATTATGGGTAATGATTTGATTCCGCCAAGCGGCGATGGTAGCGATATTTCTGGTATTGATTTCAAGGCAGCGCTTGAAGAGCGTTATCTTGCCTATGCTCTATCAACCATCATGGGCCGTGCGCTTCCTGATGTGCGCGATGGTTTGAAACCTGTGCATCGCCGCATTTTACA
>CAKMZG010000136.1:0-306 GCA_929200335.1 uncultured Alphaproteobacteria bacterium
CTTGTTTAAGATCATCTAAGGCCTCTAACATTAAGCCAAAAGGCTTTTTGGCCAATGGCCCATTAGAATGTTCTAAACCGTCATCAATAACATCTGCTTCTAAAACAGGCATGGCGCGACCTGCAATTTTCATATGTGATTTAAGCGGACTAATTGTTTGAGGTAAAAACTGGCGACGATATCCCATTTGATCCATTACATCGCCAACGACAGCTGTGAATAATTTTTCTTTTAAAGTAGAAAATATCATTTTATCATTCATTTTATATTCCTCCTGTATCAACTAAACACCAATATATGACGTCA
>CAKMZG010000136.1:328-801 GCA_929200335.1 uncultured Alphaproteobacteria bacterium
TACAAAAACTTGCACCATCACTTGCTAGAAATCCTATTAGTGCACTGGTTTCATTAACAGTGCCAACGCGCCCAATCGGGTGAGCCTTGCCAAATTCATTGATAGCGACTTCAATATCATTACCCTCACCAACCACCTCTTGAGCGGCAAATTCTAATAATGGGGTACGAACAGAGCCTGGACTTATTGAATTCACACGAATATTGTCTTTTGCACAATCAACAGCCATTGCCCGAGTTAAAGCGTGTATAGCGCCCTTACTGGTAGCATAAGCCAAAACATTATATTGATTGCTGTGCCCTTGAACAGATGAGACATGGATAATAGACCCACCGCCACGTTTTTTCATGAATGAATAAGCATGGTGAGATGTATAATAGCAAGAATTTAAATTAATGGATAAAACTCTATCCCAATGATCTTTATTTGTTGTTTCAATATTGCCATAGGTTTGTACGGCCGCAGCATTGACC
>CAKMZG010000136.1:811-6438 GCA_929200335.1 uncultured Alphaproteobacteria bacterium
GTTTTACTTCCAATATCTTCTATCCAATTTTTAACTTGGCACTCATTTGCCACATCTACCTTTGCAACAGACATGTCAAATTTTGATCCGGCATCACTTGCTGTTTTATTGTGTGCTTCATCAATTCCGCATAAAAATGTTTTAGCACCACGCTCTGCAAAATATAAAGCGGCGGCTAGACCTATCCCACTGGAGCCCGTTACAACTGCAATTTTACCTTTAAATTCGACCATATTATTACCTCAAATAGATGTTGATCATTTTACTTGTTCAATAAGCGCTTTCATATAGCCAATGGCAAAACTTTTACCAGCATGCCAAGGTGCTGCGCATTCTAATTCAGGCGTGTGATCTGGTATAAGTACGCCTTGATAATTGCATTCTTTAAGAATTTTTATGATACGCGCCATATCTATGTCACCCTCATCAATAAAAACCTCATGATAGTTTGGAATTTTCCCCTTAACATTTCTAAAATGAATATAGCCAATTCGATCGTTTTTTGCGAATTCTTCAACGGTCGCATAAATATTTCCATCGCTCATTTCTTGTAGACAGCCAAGACAAAGCTCTGCAGTGTTATACTTTGATGAATTGATTTCAAAAGCTCTACGATAGGCATCATGTGAATTTATAAGTTTAGCGGATAATCTTAATGCATCTACCGGCGGATCATCTGGATGGGCAGCAATTATCACACCGGCCTCTTCAGCCACAGGTAATATGTCATTCAAAAATCTAGTATAGCGATCCCAAATTTGCATATTGGATACTGGTGATTGAAGATCTGGCCCCAGTTTATCTTTATAAGCCATATTCCACACTTGACCAACTGGAATAGGTTTATCACTATCAATTGCATTTTTATCAAACCCAACAGACATTGCCCCGCCGCGTGCAAAGGGGCCTCGTATCCAACCCCACACACCGGTTACTGAGAAATTATATCCAATACAAGGAACGCCCGCCTTGCCAGCTGCACGAATGATGCGTTTGATATGCTCAATTTGCTCGTCGCGCCTTGGCCCATCTAATAGAACATCATGCCAATGACGCACGGCAAAATTTTCAATGGCTGCTAATTTTAAATTATAAGCTGCCATATCATTAATTAGGGTTTTGAAAAAATCTTCAGTCCAGTCATCATTTTGCCCCATCCCCCAACTGTCATCATTGTTGTTGGCTAATTGTGGATTGGCTGAAAAATAATCTTCTAAATGTGCAACTATATGTGTGACACCAAGTTGTTGTGCAAATTGGTAATGCTCCTTATTTAGCATTTGTCGATAAAGCCCTAGGCCAATCTCCATAATATATCCCTCAGTCTAATTTACTTTAATTACACTTTGTTTGCTTCGGATTTTAGCGCCATCATAATTCCGCGCAATTCTGCCAAACCTTTTAGTCGCCCAATTGCAGAATAACCTGGGTTAGTTTTTTTGTTAATATCATCCAGTAGTAAATGACCGTGATCTGGACGCATTGGAATTTGCCAATCTGCTCGACCTTCTGATTCGCGACGATTTTCTTCTGCTAATAAAAGCTTTACAACTTCAACCATATCGGTCGATCCTGCCAAATGGTCATCTTCAAAAAATGCTCCGCTTTCCTCACGCTTAACATTGCGCAAATGCGCAAAATGAATACGTGGAGAAAATTCTTTTATCATGGCTGGAATGTCATTATCGGCACGTGCTCCCAAAGATCCTATACAAAAAGTTATACCATTATTTTCAGCAGGAACAGCATCAAAAATCGTGCGATAATCATCTGCAGTACTTAAGACGCGCGGTAAGCCAAATAATGAAAATGGCGGATCATCTGGGTGCAAACACATCCGCAATCCATATTCTTCTGCAACTGGAATTATAGCTTTAAGAAATTTAATAAGATTTTTTTGCAGTTTGGCACTATCAATGTCATCATATTCAGCAATTTTTGCCGCAATGCCAGTACGACTATGGTTAAGTTCTGAACCAGGCAATCCGCTTATAATGTTACTCTCCAAGACATTAATTTCTGCCTTATCAAATGTTTTAAATCTTGCTTTGGCGGCTGCTACTTGTAAAACATTGTAGTCGGCTTCGGCATTTTTACGCCTTAATACAAAAATATCATAGGCTGCAAAGTCTATAGGATCAAAACGAAGTGCTAATCCACCATTCTCTGTTTTATAACACAGATCAGTTCGTGTCCAATCAACGACAGGCATGAAATTATAGCAAATTGCCTTTATTCCAGCCTTTGCTAAATTTTTCATGGTTACAATAAATCTATCAATAGCAGCGGGTGCTTCATCATTATCCAGTTTTATACTGGCATGTACGGGAATGCTCTCCACCACTGACCAAGTTAGTCCCGAATTTTCAATTAAGGTTTTGCGCGCTAGAATATCTTCAAGTGGCCATACTCGGCCGTCATATATTTCATGCAGCGCTGTAACAATAGCATTTGCACCTGTTTGCTTTATATGATCAAGACTTACAAGATCGTTTGGACCATACCACCGCCAAGATTGCAACATATTTTTCTCCATTTTTATAGAATTCATTATTGGTACAACAATTGCAAACATTATATTATATCAAGCTAAACATTCCTTCAATATCTACAAACTCATAAATTCTAAATTTTCATATAATTATTTGATTTAACTAAATAAATTATTTTTTAAAATTTTTCTTGCAACAAGTTTAAAAATAGGCCAAGATTTATTAGTCCAACAAATAGGAAGATTATGAAAAAAATTCTTAATGATCGCGACATGAAAAGTCAGCAAAAACCACAAAGAGAAGCGAGTGCGGTTGATCTTCTTGTCCAGTCTATTAAGCGCTATATTCAAGAGCAGAATTTAGTTGCAGGCAATAGCCTTCCTACAGAACGTGAATTGGGTGAGAAGTTTAATGTTGCACGCAATACAGTACGTGAAGCGATCCGTATATTAAAAGCCTATGGCGTAATTGAAGTACGCCCTAAGGTTGGCGCCATTATTGTTAATCGCCATATGGATGCAGCGTTAAATCTATTTTCTTTTCAGCTGAATATCTCAAAAGAAACATTTCAAGATATTCAAGGCTTTCGTAGATTAATCGAAGTGGGTTCTGTTGATAAAATATTCGCTAATTTAAAACCTAAGGATATAGAAAATTTAAGCCTCATTAATGATAAAATTTTGAAAGCAAAGTCAGTAAATGAGGCGGCGCAAATTGATTTTGAATTTCATGCAACTTTATTGGAAATTGCCAATAATGAAACTGTATTAAATGTATATAATACAATGAAATCAGTCATCGTGCGCTTGATGGAAACGGGTAAAAATGTGGATGGATTAGAAGCAACCTTTGAGGTTCATCTTCGCGTAATTAATGCACTTCGGACCCGTGATAGATTGGCCTTTCAATTTTATATGTCAGGCCACTTAGATCAAGGCCTAACTTATATTGAAAGTTCAACAAATTCTTAAAATGAATAATACACTGACTGGCATATCTTTATTCGAAGCTAATACTCATAGCAAGCCAGAAAAGGAAATTAACTTGATCGACACATATATTTCACGCGGTGTTGATGCAATTGTGATTTCACCAGTTTCTAAAGTAGCCTCCATTCCTGCACTTAAACGTGCTCGTGACAAGGGCATTAAGATTGTTACATATAACTCAACAATTGAAGAAGAAAGCATTCCTTCTTCATATTTAAATTCAAAGCAACGTGATCTTGGCAATTCAACCGGCAAACTAGCGGCAGCCTTTATTAAAGAAAAATTAGGCGGTAAGGCTAATGTTGCAACGCTTGGCTTTAAAGCGCTATTGCCAGAAATTTCGGCAGACCGCGTTGATGGTTTTCTTGAAGAGGCCGGCAAAAACAATGCGCTTAATGTCGTTTCACAGCAAGATGCATGGTTGGCTGAAAAAGCTGTTCAAGTTGCAGGCGATATTATTACGGCGAATCCTGAGATTAATGTGATCTATGCGGCGAATGAAGGTGGCACTGTTGGTGCTGTTCAGGCGGTTCGTAATGCTGGTAAAGCTGGTCAAATTTTTGTTTTTGGTGTAGATGGAACAGAACAATTGTTAAACTTTATTTTAGATGATGACAATGTTTTGCAAGCGGTAACAGCACAACAACCATTCGTTATGGGTGAGCTTGCAATTAAAGCCGCTATTTCTGCTGTTAAGGGCGAAAGCGTTGAGAAAAAAGTTATTGTACCTGTGCTTGGCTTGTCGCGTACAGACCCTAAGGGCGCTGAAGAATTTTTAAGTTATCTTAAATCTCTTAACTAATCATCATTTGCAAGCGGGCAAAACAACCCCGCTTGCTCTTCATATCTGGCAGGATACTATTTTTGCTGCTATAAAAATTATTTCGAGCAATCCTATGAATGCAATAGTTAATACAAATAAGCTAACCAAGACTTATGGCAATGTGGTAGCGCTTGATGATTTTACTCACCAATTTGAACCCTCACGCATTCATGCTTTAATGGGCAAAAATGGATCAGGTAAATCTACCCTAGTTAAAATTCTAGCAGGTGTAGTACAATCTACAGATGGTTCTGTAGCATTAAATAATAATAAGGTTGTTTTTAATTCACCTGCGGATGCATTGAATGCAAATGTTGTAACTGTTCATCAAGAGTTAAGTTTGGCACCCGAACTTTCCGTTACAGAAAATATTTATTTGGGGCGCTTGCCAAAGAAAAAAGTGCTGGGTATTGGATGTATCGATTGGAAACAAGCGCACCAACAAACGCAAGAATTGTTAACAATGATGGGCTTAGATATTTCGCCTGATAGAGTCGTTGACACCTTAAGTGTAGGCCAACAACAGACGATTGAAATTGCCAAGGCCATGTCCTTTAACCCCTCTTTGCTATTGTTAGATGAGCCAACGAGCGCTCTTGCAAGTAAAGAGGTTGAAATGTTATTTAGCCTACTGCGTCGTTTGAAAGATAATGGCGTGACCATGATGTATATTTCTCATAGAATGTCAGAATTAGCAGAAATTGCCGATACTGTCACAGTACTTCGTGATGGCAAGCATATTGGCTCCGTTGAAATGGCTAATACAAACAATCAAGAGATTGTGGATATGATGTTTGGCGATGTGGCCAATGCACGTCCAAAGGGACGAAGCAGAACAATTGATGCCTCGAATCCAATTCTTGAGATTAAAAATCTTACGAAAAAAAATACATTTAAAAATATAAATTTAAATCTATATCGTGGTGAGGTATTAGGAATTGCTGGCATGTTAGGCGCAGGGCGTACAGAACTTCTACGGTCCATTTTTGGTGCCGATAAATTTGATAGTGGAGAGATTAATTTTAACGGCAAAGCAATTAAAACTCCTCACCCGCGTATGATGAATAATCTAGGTCTTGGCTATACACCTGAAAATCGCAAAGAAGAGGGTTTGGTTCAAATCCATTCAATTCATAAAAACCTTTCCATGGCCAGTTTAGATAAAAATGCACCTAAAGGCATTCTCACAAATAAAATTGAAAAATTTGGCGTTAAACTGCAAATAGAACAGTTGCAAATTAAACTTGGCAGTGATGCTGATCCCGTGAGTTCTTTATCTGGCGGCAATCAACAAAAAGTAGTCATTGGCAATTGGCTTAATAC
>CAKMZG010000136.1:6448-6850 GCA_929200335.1 uncultured Alphaproteobacteria bacterium
GCTTAATACTGATCCCAAGGTTATGTTTTTTGATGAGCCAAGTCGAGGGGTAGATGTTCGAGCCAAACAACAAATATTTCAAATAATTTGGGAACAGGCGGAAAGAGGTTTAAGCTCTATTTTTGTGTCTACCGAATTGGAAGAAATCTTAAATGTCTGTGATCGCATCTTAGTGATGAGAGAAGGACAAATTTTAGGCGAACTTGATCCAACAAAAACAACATTAACAGAATTATATACCGCATGTATGGAGGGTCTCTAATGCAGCTCTTAAATCTATCTCGTCGTTATCCAATGGAAATCATTTTGGTTTTGATGTTTATCTTTTTGATCTTTGCAGCGCCTGGATTTGCAACACTTGATAATCAATTAAATGTATTACGCAACATCACCATGCAGGGT
>CAKMZG010000137.1:0-1773 GCA_929200335.1 uncultured Alphaproteobacteria bacterium
GAAAAATTGGTGTTTCTAATTTTTGCTGCTCTTTAGTTTCAAGCGCACCTACAGAAATATCCCAAATTGGGGTATCGCGAATATTGGGCAGTGCTTTTGATAACTGAACACCCTTTAAGCTGCCCGGCAAAAAATCAAACAATGTACAAAATGTTTTATTTGCAGAAATAATGATGAGATCCTGGATTTTATTCTCAACCAGTCCATCTTTATAAAGTGGTAAAACCGTTACAACTCCATCGGCCACCGCATCAAGCGCTGTATCTAAAATATTATTAGCAAGAATAACCGGCTTAGCGATAATAACGGCTACTGGCCCATCATCGGTATTAAAGGGAATAACTAATTTTTCCCAAACCTTCACATAATTGGCGCGATAAGAAAAATTTTGAATACCAAGAACACAATTTTCTCTAATACTTTGAAATACAGTATCTCTTATCAAATCGAAAAATGGCGGCTCTACATCACGTAGCTCACTGTATTTTCTGTTAGTGAGGTTCATCAAACCACAGGCATCATAAACCAGCGAACTGCGCTCATAAATATAATCATCATCACCAATCATTCTGGCAATGGAAAGGCATGGCTCGATGGATGGCGCTTTCAAAGCCAGAAAATCATCAATATGCAACATTTTTTCATCGTTATATTTATTTGACTTTAGACACTCACGCCTCTCGCGCAATAGATGGCGAAGAGCAGGGTCCTGCATCCCGGTCGATAAATTATGTTCAAACTTAATATAATCCATGTCTAACTTTTTTATATACCATTCCAAATATGGGATAATACTAAGAGCTGCGACTAAACTATTCGAATAGTGGTTCATTTATATTATTATGAATAAACCTACCGCCCCTAGAAAAATAGAATGCACTGCAAGGTGCATACATATGCTTCCCTAACGCACATTACCATAAATAATTTTAAATCATATACATCTATAGTATTAAACCCTTAGCTAATACATTGAAACTTTGCACTATTTTGGGAATTAGACCGATAACAAAGGATTTTCAGCACATCTAAAAAATTTAAAATAGTGACCCTTGGGTATCATCTTTAATTGATTGTTTCTTCTGTACTTTTACAGGTTTAGCGGATGTATTTCGAGGTTTATCAGCAGATTTAATTTCGCCAATTTGCGCCGCAACCGTACCATCTTTGAAACGGATGGAAATATGTTCTCCATCTTTAGTATTAATAGCTGAACGTATAGGACACTTTGCCTCATCTAAGACAAGGGCGAAACCTCGTTCCAACACCCCTTGATAGGATAGGCCACTTAATAGGCGCGTAATTTGATTGAAATTATTGCTTCGCTTTTCAAAATTATGATTTTGAGCGCGCAATAAACGCCCGTGTAAAAGCTCTAGGCGCTCACTCACAAAACCTATGCGACGTTTCAAATTAGCAGGAGTGATACGAACGGCCAAGCGGTCATATTGGGCATGTTTAATTTGGGTATGTTTTAATAAGGCCTGCCCTAAGCGGCGCTCCGCCTCATCAAATCTCCGTCGAGGCATTGCCAGCAATTGATCGGGCGATAGCAGCCCTCTGCTTGCAGAAATGACAGATTGCTTTTTAGAATCAATGGTACGGGTTAAGCCGCGTTTTAATCGCGCAGAAATATCCGCAAGGTAGGCTGCTAAATCAGCTCGCACAGGAACCGCTTTTTCAGCAGCCGCTGTTGGTGTTGGTGCACGCCAATCAGCCACTAAATCCATCAATGTCCAATCGGTTTCATGGCCTACTGCAGAAATCACGGGG
>CAKMZG010000137.1:1783-6828 GCA_929200335.1 uncultured Alphaproteobacteria bacterium
CACTTACGGCACGCACCGCCTCTTCATCATTAAATCCCCAAAGATCTTCAAGACTGCCCCCGCCTCTGGCAACTATGATAAGATCAGGCGCATCAATGCCAGCTGAACCATCTAATGCATTAAAACCACGAACTGCATTGGCAACCTCTTTACCACAGGTATCACCCTGCACACGAACTGGCCAAACCAAAACATGAAGCGGAAAACGATCTGTAATGCGGTGCAAGACATCTCTAATCACCGCCCCTGTTGGTGAGGTAATAACCCCAATGCGCTTTGGCATAAAAGGCAGGAGTTGCTTGCGCGCCTCGTCAAACAATCCCTCAGCAGTCAGTTTCTTTTTGCGCTCTTCCAATAGAGCCATCAAAGCACCAGCGCCTGCTGGCTCTAAATTATCAATAACAATTTGATATTTTGACGAACCTGGATAGGTAGTTAATTTACCACTGGCAATAACTTCCATGCCTTCTTCAGGCAAAAATTTCATTTTTGAAGCTTGCCCCCGCCAAATCACCGCTTCAATTCTTGCTTTTTCATCTTTAATAGAAAAGTAAGAATGGCCAGAACTGTGGGGGCCGCGATAACCAGAAATTTCACCCCTTACCCGCACGTGACCAAATTGATCTTCAACCATGCGTTTAAGGCTCTGAGACAGCTCACTAACTGAAAATTCCAGCGCATTAGATTTGGGATTATTTTCTTTTGATTCGACCATATCTTACTTTAAATAATTTTCTCCAAATTGCACATTTAAAATGAACCATGATAAATGATCTGCCATCTTTAAACGCATTAAGCCGCTTTTAACATTCCACCTTGCTGTGTTCTAAATCCAATGGCCTCAGCTAAATGAATATTGCCAACATTTTCTGAACCATCAAGATCAGCAATGGTACGGGCAACTTTTAAAATACGGTGATAGGCACGAGCAGAAAATTTTAATTTTTCTGCTGCATCCCCAAGCAATTGCTTTCCAGAACTATCCAAAGCGCAGATTTTTTCTATCAAGCCTGCCGAGCAATGGGCATTTGTAAAGCAACTTTGTGAAGCACCATTCCCCAACTTCAGTGCCTCATTTTGCTTTTCCTCCATGAGAGATTGAAAGCGTTCGCGCTGTAAATCACGCGCCTGAGCCACCCTTTGCGCAACCGTTGCACTGGTTTCCGCCAATTGCGGGCGGATCATATCTGATACGGATATGGCTGGCACTTCCACGTTAATATCAATTCTATCCAATAATGGCCCTGATATGCGAGCCTGATAATCTTCCTGACATCTAGCACCGCGTTTGCAAGTATGCCCGGGCTCTCCTGCCATGCCACATCGACAGGGATTCATGGCCGCAATCAATTGAATCCGAGAAGGATAGGTCACCCGATGATTAGCCCGTGCAATCACCGTCTCACCACTCTCGAGGGGCTGTCGCAAACTGTCTAAAACTTGAGGTGAAAATTCTGGAAACTCATCTAAAAACAAGACCCCATTATGAGCAAGCGAGACTTCGCCTGGGCGGGCGCGAAATCCACCGCCTACCATTGCCGCCATAGATGCAGAATGATGGGGTGCTCTAAAGGGGCGTTTGTTGGATAATTTGCCTTCTCCCAACTCTCCTGCAATAGATGAAATCATAGAAACTTCTAACAACTCTCGCGGCATTAATGGTGGCAAAATGGAAGAGAGCCGTGCAGACAGCATGGATTTACCAGACCCAGGCGGCCCCACAAGTAATAGGTTATGCCCACCAGCAGCTGCTACTTCTAAGGCACGTTTTGCGCTTTCTTGCCCTTTAATATCAGCAAGATCAGGCAAAATATCATCATCATTTTGCAAAGCGGGTTCTGGCCGCGCTAAGACTTGCGTACCTTTAAAATGATTAACCAAGGCAATAAGACTATTGGGCGCTAAAATATTCATCTCGCTATCCGCCCATGCAGCCTCTGCCCCACATTTTGCAGGGCATATCAAACCCTTGCCTAAGGCATTAGCACCCATTGCGGCTGGCAAAGCACCTGCAACTGGTGTTAGTGATCCATCAAGGGATAATTCACCTATAGCAATATAGCCATCCAATGCATCGGAGGGAATAGCCCCCAAAGATGCCATTAAAGCTAATGCAATGGGTAAATCATAATGACTGCCCTCCTTGGGCAAATCAGCTGGCGCTAAATTGACCGTAACTTTTTTGGGCGGCATGGAAAGCCCACAAGCATAAAGTGCCGCCTGCACCCTATCTCGGCTCTCAGCAACTGCCTTATCAGGCAGCCCCACAATGCTCATATTAATCTTGCCCGGTGCAACTAAAACCTGCACATCCACAGGTATGGCCTCAACGCCCATAAATGCCACGGTGGAAACTCTAGTAACCATGGTATCCTCACCTTCTGAAAAATACTTTGATCTTGTAGTATTTTGTAAATTTCAATAATACTGCAATCTTCTAAAAATTTTTTATTCCGCAGGCAGGTATAAATGCCCTTCCTCGAAATCCCTGCCAATTCGCAGGTAATAAGTATAATTTCAAAAATAGTGAACCACAGCCTATCAACAATGTCAAGAACATAAAGAGAACAAAATTATTGCCGCTTGGCTTCTACCGCATCCCAAAACAGACTAGCTATATCAGCGCCGCCAAATTTCTTCACTTCACGAATGCCCGTTGGGGAAGTCACATTAATCTCTGTCATATAATCGCCAATGACATCAATGCCCACAAAAATAAACCCACGGCGCTTTAATTCTCCACCAATGCGCTCACAGATTTCCATTTCACGATCTGTAATGCCAATGGCCTCAGCCCTGCCACCCACATGCATATTAGAACGCGCTTCATTTTCCTCAGGCACACGATTAATGGCACCCACAGGCTCGCCATCAATTAAGATGATGCGTTTATCACCTGCACGCACATCTGCTAAATAACGTTGCGCAATATAGGGTTCAGGCCAGGTTTGTTCAAACATTTCCATCAAGGATGAGAGGTTTTGATCGCCCTCACGAATGCGAAACACCCCCGCACCTCCATTGCCATAAAGCGGCTTAATAATAATATCTTTAAACTCATCGCGAAATTTGCGAATTTCATCGGCCGAGCGGGTGATAAGTGTCTCAGGCATGAGATCAGGAAATTCCGTTACAAAAATTTTCTCTGGCGCATTACGCACTTCAGCAGGATTATTCACCACCAAAGTTTTTGGATGCAAGCGTTCTAACATATGAGTAGCTGTAATATAGCCCATATGAAACGGTGGATCTTGGCGCATCAAAATAACATCCATCTGCGATAGGTCGGTTTTTACGGGCGCTTCTAATTTATAAAAATCACCAGCCACATCTTGCACTGTGACTTTTTCAACATCAGCATAAACCATACCATCGCGCTGAGATAGACGATCGACTGTATAATGATAAAGCTCATGGCCACGCGCTTGAGCCTCCAACATTAAAGCAAAGGTACTATCGCCCTCAATATGAAGGGTAGAAATGTGATCCATTTGAACTGCAATTTTAAGTTTCTTCATGATATATTTCCTTCATACTTTGAATATTGAGACTATAGGTAATGTTTAGTCATGCTTTAAACAAGATGTTAAATCAAAAGGCGTCTTTAAAATGTTTTGGCATCTTCCATGGCAGAATAGCTATAATATCATAACGCACAGAGAGATTTGCATAATCGCGTTGCCTGCCTAACCAAATATCTCCCGCTGCCATAATTCTGCGCTGGGACATTGCGGTTACGCTATTAATTGCCGCCATTTCATCAGCGCGCGCCTTAACCTCAATCATGGCAATTACATCACCTTTTTGGACAATGACATCAACCTCACCCGCTTTGGTTTTGAAGCGTTTAGCTAAAATACGATAGCCTTTTATACGCAAATACAATGTGGCGAGAAATTCTGCCCAATGGCCTTTAAAATAAGCCTTTTGTTTTAATGACTTAGCCATTGCTACCCAATTGAAGTGAGCGTTGATAAAGCTCACGCTTTGATTGTCCAGTTAGTTTTGCAGCCTCACCCGCTGCCTTAGATAAGGACATCTGACCCATCAGCTCCACCAACAGTGCATCAACCTTGGCCTCATCCCACTCATCTTCACTAGCACCTGCGATAATCAATACCATTTCACCGCGTAAATTATCAATGGCACTAAGCTCTGCTAGCACCTCATCGGCTGTTCCTCTATAATGGCTTTCATGTAATTTTGTTAGCTCTCGTGATAGGCAAATTTGACGATCTGCCCCAAAAACCAGCCTCACCACTTCCAAAGTTTTTAAAATTCGCTTAGGCGATTCATAAAAGATCAAACTTTGGCTGGCATTTTGCAATGTCCTTAACTTCATTTCCCGCTGATTGGCTTTGGTAGGTAAAAATCCGATAAACATAAATTCATCGGTTGCAATGCCTGATGAGACAAGCCCTGATAAAATTGCGCTAGCACCCGGTATTGCATATATATTTATATTACTGTCTGCTGCTAATGCAACCAAACGCTGACCCGGATCAGATATCAGCGGCGTTCCTGCATCAGATATTAGAGCAACAGACTTGCCCGCCTGCAAATCTTTCAATAAAGATTGGCTTTTTTGCGCAGCATTATGTTCGTGATAGGAGGTTTTATGGGTTTCAATGCCATAAGCCTTTAATAAGATGCCACTGGTTCTAGTGTCCTCGCAGGCTATAACGTCAACACTGGCCAAAACCTCAAGCGCACGCAAAGTAATATCACGCAAATTACCGATGGGGGTTGATACAATATATAGAGCTGGCTCAGGCGATGGCGCAGTGAACTTATGATCTTTTATATAGTAATGATTTTGAGCCATCTGTCTTATATCTCTTTTAAAAAAGGAGTTATTTAATCATCTATCCGATTTATAAAAGAGATGTAAGTCTTGGTTCCCAAAAAATAACAGCCTTCAGTATTTCATACTGAAAGCTGTTATTGTACACCCCAAACCCAGTAGAGTTAATTTAGTAAAAAGTAATACTATATATGTATAGAATTTTTTTTATTTATATAATAAATAATATATATTGTAATAT
>CAKMZG010000138.1:0-5915 GCA_929200335.1 uncultured Alphaproteobacteria bacterium
TAAGACATCATTGTCTAATTCTTCAATGAGTTCAGCAGCAAAAGCTTTCACCAATAACATGCGGGCATTTTTTTCATCAATACCGCGAGCCATAAGATAGAATAAATGATCTTGCTCTAAATCAGTCACCGTTGCACCATGGGCGCATTGCACATCATCAGCAAAAATTTCCAACTCAGGTTTTGCAGAAAAATCGGCATCATCAGAAAGCAGCAACGTGTTGCATGCCATGCGAGCATCAGTTTTTTGCGCCACTGGATCAACGCGAATTTTGCCTTGAAAAACACCTTTGCCAGACTTCATTGCAATATTGCGGAAAGTCTGTTGCGATGTTGTATTTTCAACATTATGATAAAGCACGGTGGTTACATCGGTATGGGTTTTATCGCCCAAAAGATTAATGCCCCGAATATCAAGATTAGCGCCTTCATTAGCCACATCAACAATAACCTCTTGACGAGTAAGATGGCCACCAGCATTCAATACCATGAGGGATAGATCGGAACCTTCACCAAGAGACACATTCATTTGTCCTAAATGATCGGATTGATCGCCATTTTCACGCAGCAAAATCCATTCCACCTTTGCGCCATCACCCAATTCAAGATGATTAACCAGCGAGCCAAATGCCGTATCAGTGCATACGATGCGTTCAACACTCGTGATTGATGCACCTGATTCTACAATTACACGATTACGATGATGTGCAGAACCGCCACGAATGATGTTTTGAATTTCAATCGGTGTTTCAATATTTGCATTGGCGGCAACAGTAATTTTATTACCATCTGTTACCAATGCCCCATTAATATGGCCAATGGCATCATCATCACCAGTCACATCAAGCGAGTCTTGCCATGTCCCAGCCTTTAAAGCATCTTTGCCATAGACAATTGACACGCCATCAATATCAACAGAGCTTTTGCCGCTTTCACCATTTAGAACAGCTATAATCGCACTATCAGCCATGAGCGGCTTGATGGTTTTAGCTTCACCAGCAGTAGAGCCACTTGTGGCTGCACCATCCACATTTTTCAATTGTGTGCGCAAGTCTGTATAATGCCAATGCTCAACTCGGCGAGTTGGCAAGCCATTGGCTTTAATTTGTTCCATCAAAGCTTTACGGCGAGCACTGACTTCAGCATTGCCTGCTAAGGCTGTTTGATTAGCTTCAAATTGCTCCACTAGGGCTTGTTCGGTTGCATTTAATTCCATGGTATTTACCCTTACTTGCTAAACCTTAAGCTGCACTCTCAATAATATCCGCATAGCCTTTTTCTTCCAATTCAAGCGCCAAGTCTTTGTCGCCTGATTTGATGATACGGCCTTTGTAAAGCACATGCACGCTGTCTGGTACAATGTGATCTAACAAGCGTTGATAGTGAGTAATCACAATCATACCACGCTCAGGAGAACGAAGGTGATTAACCCCATCAGATACGATTTTCAATGCATCAATATCAAGGCCACTATCGGTTTCATCCAAAATGCAAAGCTCTGGCGAAAGCAATGACATTTGTAAAATTTCAGCACGCTTTTTCTCACCACCAGAAAAACCAACATTAAGAGGACGTTTCAACATATCCATAGAAATTTTTAATGCGCCAGCCTTTTCTTTTACCAAACGCATGAAATCTGGCGTTGATAATTCATCATCACCACGCGCTTTGCGTTGAGAATTCACAGCAGTTTTTAAGAAATTCATGGTTGGAACGCCGGGGATTTCTAACGGATATTGAAATGCCAAGAAAACACCAGCCGCCGCACGCTCATCGATATCCATCTCTAAAAGATTTTCACCATTGAACAGCACTTCGCCCTCAGTAATTTCATAATCTTCTTTACCAGCAAGCACATAAGATAGGGTTGATTTACCAGAGCCATTAGGCCCCATAATAGCGGTTACTTCACCAGCTTTAACGGTCAAATCAAGGCCACGTAGAATTTTCTCGCCTTCAACTTCAACATGTAGGTTTTTTATTTCAATCATAATATTCTCTTTATCACTATTTATCGTTTGATTTAAACTGTATGAAACACGACAAGCGCAGCTGCAAAAGCAACGGCTGATATTATCGTGCCTAGAATTGAATCGCGCAGTCTATTTTGATGGTTTTTGCACTGCCAAAAATAGAACAGGCAAAACATCAAAACCACATAGACTATAGATGAAACCATCGGCGCATTCATTAGCCAACGCTCCCTTCAAGGGAAATACCAATTAGCTTTTGAGCTTCAACTGCAAATTCCATTGGCAACTGCTGAATAACATCGCGCACAAAGCCATTAACGATGAGAGCTACCGCCTCTTCTTCAGGAATGCCGCGCTGTAAGCAATAGAACAATTGATCATCTGAGATTTTAGAGGTTGTTGCCTCATGCTCAAATTGTGCCGTTGAGTTTTTTGCTTCAATATATGGCACCGTATGCGCGCCACATTGATTACCAATCAACAGACTATCACATTGAGTGAAATTGCGCGCATGTTCTGCCTTACGGTGAGCGGACACTTGACCACGGTACGTATTTTGCGAACGCCCAGCTGAAATACCTTTTGAGATAATACGGCTGGATGTATTTTTTCCTAAATGGAGCATCTTAGTACCACTATCAACTTGCTGCATGCCATTAGATACAGCAATGGAATAAAACTCACCCTGTGAGCCATCACCGCGTAAAATACAACTTGGATATTTCCAAGTTACTGCAGAACCTGTTTCCACTTGCGTCCAAGAAATTTTTGAACGATCACCACGGCAATCACCACGTTTGGTCACGAAGTTATAAATACCGCCCTTGCCTTCGCTATCACCTGGATACCAGTTTTGCACGGTTGAATATTTAATCTCTGCATCTTCATGAGCGATTAATTCCACCACAGCAGCATGCAATTGATTTTCATCACGTTGAGGCGCAGTACAGCCCTCAAGATAGGAAACATAAGAGCCTTTTTCTGCAATAATTAGAGTGCGCTCAAATTGCCCTGTGTTTAGTGCATTGATGCGGAAATAGGTTGAAAGCTCCATTGGGCAACGAACACCCTCTGGAATATATACAAATGAACCGTCAGTAAATACGGCACTGTTCAGCGTTGCATAATAATTATCTGTTACAGGTACGACGGATGCTAGATATTTTTGTACCAATTCAGGATGCTCACGAATGGCCTCCGAGATTGAGCAGAAAATCACACCAGCTTTTGCCAACTCTTCTTTAAAGGTTGTCACAACAGAAACACTATCGAAAACCGCATCAACAGCGATTTTTGAATTTTGCACACCAGCCAACATTTCTTGTTCACGAAGTGGGATACCCAACTTTTCATAAGTCGCAAGTAACTCAGGATCAACTTCATCCAAGCTCTTTGGGCCATCATCTGCAGATTTTGGTGCAGAATAATAATAGATGTCATTAAAATCGATCTCAGGATAATTGACCTTCGCCCAGGAAGGCTCTTTCATAGTCAACCAACGCTGATAGGCATCTAAACGCCATTTCAACATCCATTCTGGCTCGTCTTTTTTGGCCGAAATAAAACGGATGACGTCTTCTGACAAACCCTTGGGTGCGGTCTCGCTTTCAATATCGGTTACAAACCCATATTTATATTGATCCACATCGATCTCTTTAACCTGATCTATGGTTTCCTGCACTGCCGGCATGGCATTTCTCCTTAACTACAACTATTAAGCATTGCTACTTATGTAACTTATTACTTCTACGCTGCTTCATATAAACGTTTCACTTGACTAGACCAAGCATTTATAAATCCATCAACATCTTCTTTTTGCGTATTCCATCCAAGTGATATACGCAATGCACATTGCGCCAGATCATCCTCAACCTCCATGGCTTTTAAAACATGAGAGGATTTTACCTTACCCGACGAGCAAGCTGAACCACTGGAAATGGCAATTCCTGCTAAATCAAAACCAATAAGCGCTGTCTCTGCATTCAATCCTTTTAAGGCAAAGCAAAGAGTATTGCCTAATCTTTTTGCGGTTTGAGCAAAAACCAGTAAATCACTTTGATTATTATCTAACGATTGCACTAGCGCCAACTCCAAAGCGTTGCGCAATTCAACAATACGCTCATTGACTTCTGCAAATTCATCCATTGCAATTTTCGCAGCTTTACCAAATCCAGCAATCGCAAGAACATTTTCTGTGCCAGCGCGATGGTGATTTTCTTGGCCGCCGCCTCTCACCAATGGATAAGGTTTATAAGCTGTTGACTTCAAGATCAATGCACCAACACCTTGAGGGCCGCCAATTTTATGGGCTGAAAGCAGCAAGGCATCAGCTTCTAGACTTTCAATATCTAGAATTAACTTACCTGCGCCCTGCACCGCATCAACCAGCAAAAAACCACCTGTTTCATGGACAATTTCCGCCACTTCATAAACAGGTTCAACTACACCTGTTTCATTATTCGCCAGCATCACCGCAACAAATGGAGGTTGATAAGATGGATCGTTCTTATCTTCAAGAGCGTCATAGACTGCCTTAAATGGTGCCATTGCGACCTTTAAAGCATTGAGATCAATCACACCTTCACTGTCTACCTTTAGATACTCAATATTCTCAGAACCAAAGCGACCACCAGACAAAACGCAAGGATGCTCAATTGCAGATACAAACGCCTTGGCAAATTTAATTTCATGCTTGCCATGCAGATAATGCGGAGTGAGCGCTAAATTTGCAGCTTCACTGGCACTTGAGGTAAAAATCACATGATCTGAAGACGTTCCTGCCATTTCTGCGACTGCATTGCGCGCTTCAGCAATTTTTGCGCGTGCTTCTCGTCCTTCACCATGAACTGAGGAAGCATTGAAAATCTCCTGTTTCAACAGCTCAAGCATCATCATGCGCACTTCATCACGCATAGGGCTTCCCGCATTATGGTCAAGATAAATCCGCTTCATGGTATTATTATCAAACCTGTTTCTAACCTGAATTCAGCGTTCAATGCGATAATTTAAAGATTTTACGCGACTGATGTCGTAATTTCCTTGAAAAATCACACCGCTTTAGACTATGTAGAGCTCTAGCACTGGCTTAATCTAAATATTCAGATTTAAAATAAGCCATTTTGCTAGTTTTGAATTATTCTAAACTAGCTTTAACGAATGAATAGTGGTCACGTCAAGTCCATAAAGTTAAATATGAATAAAAAAATCATGTTTAGCTACTAATAATTAATTTATATGCTGTGATAGCCATTAGCAGGTTTACGAAAAAATGGTTAGTCAAACTGATCTTAAGGGTTTTAGGAGAAAATATGCCAGAAGTAATTTTTAATGGACCAACAGGCCGATTAGAAGGCCGTTATCAACCCTCTAAAAACAAAAATGCACCCATCGCTGTAATTCTCCACCCCCATCCGCACCCAAAATTTGGTGGCACTATGAACAATCAAATCGTCTATGATTTGTTTTACATGTTCGTAAACCGGGGATTTACTGTGCTGCGCTTTAATTTTCGAGGCGTTGGACGCTCTCAAGGTGAATTCGACCATGGCATTGGCGAATTATCAGATGCAGCAGCAGCCCTTGATTGGATTCAAACCCTCCACCCAGATTCATCTGGCTGCTGGGTAGCGGGCTTTTCTTTTGGCTCGTGGATTGGCATGCAGCTCTTAATGCGCCGTCCAGAGATTGAAGGTTTTATGTCTATCGCACCACAACCTAATATTTATGATTTCTCATTCTTGGCACCTTGCCCATCATCTGGTCTTATCATTCATGGCCGTGAAGACCGCGTATCGCCCCCTGAGGAAGTTCAACAATTAGTGGACAAATTACGTGCCCAACAAGGCATTACAATCACCCAAGAAGTGATTGAAGATGCAAATCACTTTTTCTCTGATCATCAAGAAGAGCTAATTGAGCAATGTCAGGTTTATCTAGATAAGCG
>CAKMZG010000138.1:5925-6736 GCA_929200335.1 uncultured Alphaproteobacteria bacterium
TTTATAATTCCCGCATCTTAATGAACAAAGTTGAAAAACCTAAGCCAGCCAACATCACTGCCCCAACTTTATGCAAATTTCTAATGATTTGATTATTTTTAAAGCGAGATTTTACCATAGAAAGCACCTCTCCCCAAATCCAAGCATTTAATATTGCAAGACCAACGAAAGTTATAATCATTATTAAAAACTGTGGTGCTAAAGCATTTTCTGCAGATATAAATTGCGGTAAAAAGCTCGTGAAAAAAATTAAGCTTTTGGGATTAAAAACGGTCGTTAAAAAACAATCAATAAAAACTCTCTTATTATCTGTATTATTTGTGCTACTTACCTCTTCTTCCAGTGCAGGGGATATATTCATCGGTGGTGCACGAAAGAGTTTTATAGCCAAATAAATCAAATAAGCAGCACCTATCCATTTAATGGTGGTAAATAAAAATGTTGAGGTTGCAAGCAATGCGCCAACACCCAAAAGTGCAAGGCTCATAGCGATTAAATCACCAAGAGCGACACCTGCTATTGCTGGCAACAAAATGCCTCTGCCGCGAGACAAAGTAAAACTTGTCACCATTAAAATGGTTGGTCCTGGAATAACGAGTAAAATTATACTGGCAGCAACGAAAGCCAACCAAATTTGAAAATCCATAATAAAATCTCCTTACTTTTAACAATGAAGACATATCATTGTTTCATTTACAAGGTAAATATTATTCTAGAGCGTGATGCGTTTGAATAAATTCAAAGCGCTGCTCTAGATTCCTTAATTTGCGCGAATAGTTCTCATTTAAGAGAATCCACTTAAATGCTACAC
>CAKMZG010000139.1:0-6020 GCA_929200335.1 uncultured Alphaproteobacteria bacterium
AATTTATAGCGCACAGGCTATATAATTTAGCAAAAAGAAAGCGGATATAATCAATGTTCAATTGTTGAGGCACAGATTGGGCCTTATAAAAAAAATCATCGGAGCGGCATTAAAATCTAAGAAATTTACAAACTAAGAAATGCACAGTAAAATTTCAATCAAAGCACTCAATCATATCAATGTCCTAAACGGGCATGTCATGGGCTCACTACATAAATTTAAGAGTAAAGGCAGATCCCAGATAAAATCATATTTATCAACAAAGCTTCGGCACGTGAGAGCCGATGCTCACGGCGTGTTGCATGATAGCACTTGTGAATTAAAAGCAGCTCAGTTCAGACAACGCTACTCCTACATTAACTGTACCCAATAAGTTGACGATGCCGTCTAGACTAAGTTTCAACCATCAAAACCCTGTAAAACATTAACGGTATTAATACCAATTTCTTCAACCGCATAGCCACCTTCCATAATAAAAACCGTAGGCAGGCCAATTTTTGCAATACGCTTGCCATAATTAGTAAAATCATTCGACGTGAGTTTAAAAAAGCTAATGGGATCATTTTCAAAAGTATCAACACCCAAAGAGATGATCAAAATATCTGGGGCATAGTCCTTCACTTTTAAAAGCGCATCATCAAGGGCTTTCCCCCATTTATCATAGTTAGATTTAGGCGGAAGAGGATAATTGAAAGTATAATTTTTTCCTTTCCCTTCACCAATTTCGTCGGCGTGGCCTAAAAAATATGGAAAGGCATCCATGGGGTCTCCGTGGATGGATAAAAACATTACATCATCACGATCATAAAATATTTGCTGGGTTCCATTGCCATGATGAAAATCAACATCTAAAATCGCCACTCGTTTTGCACCTTGATCACACGCATGTTGTGCAGCGATTGCGGCATTGTTTAAAAAACAATAACCACCAAATTGATCAACAGCGGCATGATGTCCAGGGGGGCGACAAAGTCCAAAGGCAACATTCTCGCCTTCTAATACCAGATCGGTTGCAGTAACTGCAACATCCTTACTTGCAAGTGCAGCCTCCCATGTTCCCTCGCTAATAGTAGTCTCTGCCGCAAGCGCATAATAACCAATTTTTCCCTCAATATGATTTGGGATATGGGGAGAGTTCATAGTACGGGTTGGCCAACAATTTGCGATGGCTTCACTATCGCATCCAGCTGCTTTCCATTCTTCAATGCAGGTTTCTAAAAATTTTATGTAGTCCTTGTCATGAACAGCAAAAACCGGCTCTAGACCATAATCACGGGGTTCTATTATGTCACCTAAATTGACTTCTTTAACACGGTTCAAAATATATTCTGCACGTTTGGGGCATTCAAAAGGCGCAACTATCTGGCCTTCAAAAATTTCAATTTTTGCATCCCGCAATTTGTGCTTATCAGAATATACAGTGCGCATAATTCTCTCCATCCTTGGCATTAAATAATATTATATGCGAGTGGGGTGCATGCCCCACTCGCAGTTTACATTGGAATAATTTATTGAAGTAGGGTTTCCCAAACTTTGGTTTCTAGTTTGATAGCTTTTTCAGAACAGGCTTCAACAAATTTAAACTTGGTTCCAGCAGGTGGGTTTACTTCAGGCGAATTTTTCATTGCATCGTTGAAAAATTTATCACTTCCTTTGATGCCATTAGCATAACCTGCAAAATTAGATTGAAGTGCCGCATTTTCTGGCTGCATCATAAATTCAATAAATTTGATTGCATTGTCATAATTCTTAGCGCCTTTTGGCACGGCTATATTATCAGCAAATGATGGCACACCTTCTTTCGGAAATGAATAAGCAAGACTGGCTTTTTTCTCACGAGCACGAATTGAATAACCACTCCAGTTTTGATGAACTGCAACATCGCCTGATGTTAAGCGTTCTAAAATACCGTCAGATGAATAGATTTTTACATGAGTTTTTTGTTGTTTCAAAAGCTCCAAAACTTTAGTCATCTCAGCAGGGTCTTCAGAACAAAATGGAATACCCAATGCAATCTGAGCGATGGAGATAACATCACTGGCAGATTTAAACATTCCAACTTTACCTTGAAGTTCTTTTGGTGGATTTAACAAAATATCAAATGTATGGATATCGCCTTTATATACATCTGTATCAATAGTGAAAGATGTTGCACCTTGCATCCATGGGATAGTATATTTGTTGCCTGTATCCCAGAAGGAATTTTTGAAATCATCGGCTATATTTTCATAACCTGCTAATTTGCTTGCATTAATTTCTTGCAGCAAGCCCTCTTTGATGAAAATTTCCACAAAATTATGGCTTGGCACAACAATATCATAACCTGTTGCACCAGACTTTAATTTCGCAAGTAATGTTTCATTTGAATCAAATGTATCAAGGGTAACGGAAATGCCTGTTTCTTTTTCAAATTTTTTAATGAGATCAGGTGATGTGTAATCAGTCCAATTGTATATAAATAACTCTTCTGCCGCTAAAGCTGATGTCATTCCTAATGACAAGGTAATGGCAGAAGCGCCTAAAAATTTAATGAATTTCTTCATGATTTCCCTCCAGTTTAAAGTTGTCTTATCGTTTTTTTCCGATCCAATAAGACAAGGTTACGAATATGATCGAAATAATAAGTAATATGGTTGATACAGCATTTATCTCTGGTGTAATGCCTTTACGTACAATGCCATAAATATATATAGGCAAAGTATTTGCACCAGCTTCAGCAACCATCAAAGTGATGATGAAATCGTCAATGGATATAATGAACGCCAACATTGCGCCAGAAAAAATACCCGGCGCCAAAAGCGGCAAAGTAATTAGGCGTAGGGTGTCCGATTTATTGGCATATAGATCTTGAGCTGCAACTTCTAAGCCTTCATCCATGCCCTGTAAACGCGCGCGAATAGGCATATAGGCAAATGGGATACAAAATACAGTATGGGCAATTATAATGTTACCAAGCCCTAGAGATAATCCAATAGCAGAGAAGAATGTTAGTGTTGCTACAGCCGTAACAATTTCTGGAATCATCAAAGGTAGGATAATGACACCGGTGAATACAGATTTATATTTTATTTTTTTACTACGTCCAATTGCAAGTGCAGCCATGGTAGCAAAGATGGTTGCAAATAAAGTTGCAAAAACTGCAATGATCATGCTGTTTTTAGCTGCGCGCTGAATGTCATCATTTGCAAAGGCTTTAAAATACCACGCGACACTAAAGCTTTCCCACACTGTCGCAGAGATGGATGAATTGAAAGAAAAAATAACTAAAATGAACAGGGGTAAATATAGGTAGATAAAGAAGCCTAATGAAAACCAAGAAAAACCGGGCAACGATCTTATATCGCGGTGTTTGGGCACTTTAATGTCTTTATCGAGGGTATTTATGTTACTCAATGTACAATTTCCGATCCATTTTTACGCGCATTATATGCTTGAATAAGCAAGGCTATTAGCACCACCGACATGATAACCACGGCTAAAGCAGAGCCAAATGGCCAATTGCGGCCTGATGAAAATTGCAGTTGCACCAGTGAACCCAACATTAAATTTTTGCCACCGCCTAATAATTCTGGAGCGATAAATGCCCCAATTGATGGAATGAAAACTAAAATTGATCCTGCAATAATGCCTGGCTTTGCAAGTGGAAAAACCACATAACGCAAAGCATCCCATTTAGTAGAATATAAATCACGACAAGCTTCAATCAGACGTATATCTAAACGCTCTAATGAGGCGTAAATGGGCAAAATCATAAAGGGTACATATGTATAGACTAAGCCCAACACAATTGCCCCTTCTGTATATAAAAGTGTTATGGGTTCATCGATGATACCAAGCGACATAAGTGTAGAATTAATTAAGCCTGTATCACGCAATACCAATATCCAGCTGTAAGTTCTGATTAGTAAATTTGTCCAAAATGGTATGGTGATCAATAAGATTAATAAATTTCGACGCTCTGTATTTTGCATTGCAATATAATAAGCGACGGGAAACCCAACCAATAAGCTGGCAACGACAGAGATAATGGATATCCAAAGGGAGCGAAAAATTATTTTAAGATAGCCTGCATTAAAAACCAGGTTATCAAACAAATCATAATCATAAAAAAGTTTTTGATATGAGGCTAATGAAAAGCCAGTTCGAACACCACCATTTGGATTTGGGATCATAAAAGAATAAACCACAATAATTAGAATTGGGATAAGCATAAAAATCCCAATACTAAGGCTGGCAGGCAACACTCCTTTATAGCGATTTAATATATCTTTTATTAGCTTCATGCGCTTAATACCCGCATCGCTTTTGGATCAATTGCCAAATTTACACTTTCGCCAATATTTGCTATAGGCTCACCATCAAAATGGTTTTCTGCGCGTACCTTCATGGTTAAATCATCACTTAATGAAATTACATAGTCTGTCGTATTACCTAAATATGCGATTTCTGACACTTTGCCCAACAAGGTATTTTTTACTTTATTATCGACAAAGGCAATTTTCTCTGGTCGCAAAATCAGGGTAACTTTATCACCAACTGTTATACCTTCAATAATAGGGCTTTGTAGAATTTGACCACCATGTATTTCATAATTAATATTGTTCTCAGAAGTTGTATTGACAACAGCATCGTAAAAATTTGCATCACCTATAAAATCTGCAACGAAACGATTGGCTGGGCGTTCATATATCTCATCAGGAGTACCAATTTGTTGTATTTCACCCGAAGACATCACAGCAATTCGATCTGACATTGATAGGGCTTCTTCCTGGTCATGGGTAACAAATACAAATGTAATTCCGGTTTCACGTTGCAAGCGCTTTAATTCCGAGCGCATAGCTTGACGCAATTTTAAATCAAGTGCGGATAATGGCTCATCAAGCAATAGGACTTTTGGTTGTGGCGCAAGGGCGCGTGCCAATGCTACGCGTTGTTGTTGACCGCCTGAAAGTTGATTGGGCATTCTTGAGCCATAGTCACCAAGATGTACAAGCTCTAACATTTCTTGCGCAATTTGCTCGGCTTGTAATTTTGCTGTTCCCAAACGGCGTAATCCAAAAGCAACATTTTCTAAAATACTCATATGAGGGAATAATGAATAATGTTGAAAAACCGTATTTACAGGACGAATCTCGGGAGGAAGGTTCGAAATATTATTACCATAAAGGATTAATTCACCATCAGTGATATCTTCAAAACCTGCGATGAGCCGTAAGAGGGTTGTTTTACCACAGCCGGAAGGACCCAACAAAGTGAAAAATTCGTTATCAGCAATTTTTAATGACGCAGATTTTAATGCAACAACAGGCGGATTACCTGGATAAACTTTACGTAAATTATTAGCTGTTATTGCAACACTCAAATCAAGATCCTCACTCAAATATATAATCTCTACAATTTTCCCTCAGCCATATATGGCATTGATTATAGTTTAGAACTAAAAATCATTATAAATATAACCCTATAGTGGTATATTTTATTGAAAAATATGTAAATATAGGGTTATAAAGCATGTATGTCTGATTTAATTGATAATCGAATGCTAACTATATTAGCCAATTTAATGAAACGTAGCCAGTGTGATAGTTTTCCAAGGGACTTAAGGCGTGCTGTTCGTTCCAAATTGCCTATAAGCACATTTTTAATTTTAAATTTTACACCATCGCAGCCACCAAATTCTTTTTACCATTGGATACCCGAGCTAAGCTTAAAGCTGCTGTTTGAACAACAATATTTAAAGGGCGCTTATCAACTTGACCCCTTCTATCAGCAAAGTTTAACGACAACTAAATCAGCCATGCATCGCTTATTAGATATTGCGCCTGATCGATATTTTGCCTCCGAGTATCATCAAGTCTATTATAAAGACACAGGGTTAAATGATGAAATAGGCCTATTGATTCCATTGAGCGATGGATCAGTTGGGCATTTATCTTTTGGTCGTGATTTATCAGATAGTAAGTTTTCACGCCGCGAGATGAAAGCATTAAGAATAATCGAACCTATATTTATTGAATTAA
>CAKMZG010000139.1:6030-6724 GCA_929200335.1 uncultured Alphaproteobacteria bacterium
CACGCCAATATTGTGAAGCCGCCGTATTGAAAAAACCAAATCAAGCAAACCAACCTCAAATACCGCAAAACTCTTTGGATACAATATTAATTGATTATACAAAACATCATTATGATAAAGGCCTAACAAAGAGAGAGGCTGAAATCACAGCCTTTATTCTTCAAGGTCATTCTAGTCTTTCTATAAGTCTAATATTAAACATTTCTACAGAAACTGTAAAAGTCCATCGTAAAAATATATATCGAAAATTGCGCATATCTAGCCAAGCCGAACTTTTTATGAAGCTTAGCATGGCATTAAAGGTAGCGTCGAAAATTTTCCCTTAGGTTGAAAATGGCGAGGATAAAATGACTCAACACCCAACACTAATACCTATTAACTGTCCAATTTATGGCTCCGTCGCAAATTTTAGATCAAGTTATAGATCGCCTTATCCCTGGACACAATTATCCAGCTAGCTCTGCAAATTGCTGAAAGCCATTATCTCGATTAGTTAGCAATTGTCCCTTGCGGATCATATGAGCAACTTCTATTCCTGCAAGCGTTGCCTCAGCAGAATGAAAAGCTTTAAATCCCATCATTGGTCTAATAATTTTCTTTATGAACCGGTAATCTATTAACCGACAGTTGTTTGCGCAGCATAACAACGAGAGGGATGTTCCACAATATTCACTCTCAGGCAAACAAGTTTGCC
>CAKMZG010000140.1:0-4100 GCA_929200335.1 uncultured Alphaproteobacteria bacterium
ATATTGGCATTTACCACAGAGCCAGATACTGTAAATTCATAGTAGCCATTTCCTAAATCAACAGGAGCCGATAGGGTGCCCGTACCCGAAGACAAAGCTATTTCATAATCTGCTATATCAGCTGGCTCACCGGTACCAGTATCAAGCCTGATTTGTATAGTTGCTGGATTGTCAAAATCAATTAATTGAAAATAATTTGAAATAATTACATCATTATCATTTTCCAGTGCAGTTGGATCACCTATATCAAGAGAAAGCGTAGAATCATCAAATGCCATAAAACGGATAAAATCTTGTGTTTCTAATTTTTCTAATGTTCTAAAATTAGTATAGGTGGTTACCCACTCTTCACTTGACGGAGCCCCGTCAAAATGCCCGCCGATTTCTGAACCCGATTTTGGCGTAAAATTGGCTGTTGGATTATTGGTGAATGAATCAAGCCCTGTGAAGCCCTGCAATTGCTCAACCATACCCTCTTCGATATCGGTAATGCCGTCCTTATCGTCATCGATATCATCACGGGCAGAAACATTATCACCATCTGGATCAAATACATCGCGGAAATCTAAATCTCGTGACAAAGCAACAGCATCAGAACCATTAGCAGACACATCATTATCAACATCTCCTAATAAAAATTCGCTGTCTGTAGCATTCATATTTTCATCATTGACATTATAGCCATCATTGGAATCCGCGCCTTCAAATATATCTAATAAGCCATCATTATCGCTATCTGTAGTTGATGTTAAACTGGTAGGCGCACCATCATCACGCTCTGCAAGATCATTAATGTCATCATTAGCACTGTCAGCATCTAAACGGTCGGCCGTGCCATCACTATCTGTATCCACCTGTAATAATCCAACACTATCAGCATAATCTGTAGATGAAGTATCTTTATCATAAGCATCGTCTAGGCCATCACTATCACTATCGGTGCCTGAAGCTTTAATATAGCCTTGGGTGGTTTGCGCTTCCAAGTTATCAGTAATGCCATCATTATCGCTATCCAGATCTAAATGGTCATAAATGCCATCACTATCACTATCTACTGCTGAAATTTTTTGAAACGTTTGCGTGATATTAAAGCCCGTTACTTCACGGTGTGTGCTTGTTCGGCCATCCCAGGTGGAGGTCAAAGATACTTGCGTTTGTTCATTGGCATCAAGCGCACGTTTGGAAATTAATTTAATTTCATAAGTCACTTCATTGCGATAAGTACCACCAGAATCCAAACGATCAAGTTCATACAATTGCCCACTAACAATAGGTTCACCACTTTGCATAATAGAACCATCATTAGGATCAATAAGACCGCTGGTTGTGCCATCACCTGCAGCAACCAAAACCGCATCAAATAAAGTTGCATCATAATTTACAGTTAATTCATCAAAATTAGGGGTGTAAGTAGATATTTGTTTAGCATGATTGGTTAAAGTAAGCTCCAAATTTCCATAATGATGGGATGTTATATCATAAGCGGAGGTATGCGTCCCATTGTTTGTACGAATAAGATTATAAACATATCCAGTATCACTATCTTGTAAAGTTTGACCTTCAAAATAGGCATCAGGCAAAGATTCCACAACACTTACCGCTAGATTGTCATCACTGTCTCTAAGCTCAATATTACGTTCGGTTATAGATGTGCCTGAGGTGCTAGGATCTACATCACCAAGAGACAATTGTTCTGTCTCAATTGTTGCTCCCTCATTTTCATCCGTAATACCATCATCATCATCATCAATGTCCAAATGGTCGACAATGCCATCCCTATCAGTATCAATGCCAACTTCTCGAAAGTTAACCTCTGCAGCATCGCCAAAAGTATTGCTCAATTGAGTAACTGGTACATTTACTGACCCATCAGGGTCAGCATAGGTAGCATCGGTGGCCGCACCAATGCCTGATTCAGCCGTATCAGAAGTACCATCGCCATCTGAATCTGTATCAAGATAATCAGCCAAGCCATCATTGTCACTATCAGTGGGTGATATACCTGCACTTAAAACTGCATCAGTTGAGCTTGTATTAACATCAAAAGCATCATCTAAACCATCATTATCTGCATCCACTCCTGATGATTGCGTATAAGCGCTTGTTGTTTGAGCCTCAATAATATCAGCAATTCCATCATTATCACTATCGAGATCAAGGCGATCTTCTATGCCATCTCCATCACTATCGGCAATTGTATCGTGGGCATCAAAGGCAAAAATATCAGTACCATTAGAGCTAACAATGCGCCCAGCAGCATTGGCATCAAGCAGGTTTTGACCATCCAACGCTCCGCCAGATAATGCAGTTGGTGTATAGGTGGTAAGATAATTGCCACTTGCTGTTAAATAGCGCTCAACCTGACCGCTATCATCTGATAAAATATACATGTAAGATGAGTTCATGCCTAAAATTCTATTGGCACTCGCGAGATCAGCAATGGTCTCCCCACCAGATTCTCCATTGTTTAAAGCCGTTGGTGCCCATACCGTTGAATAAGTACCGTTAGAACGCGCGTAACGCTCAATCTGTCCCGTCTCATCTGATAAAACATACATATATGAATTATCAGTATGTAAAAGGCGTCCGCTTTCAACCAAGGATGTCAAAGTGTCACCGGATGCTGTGGCATTAGCATTGGTGCCTGAAAGTGCTGTATAAGTTGGTGTATTTGGTGATGCGCCTGTTGCTGAACTATAGCGGCTCATAGTGCCATCATCATTAAGCGTAAAGAGATATGAAGTATCAGCGGCAATCAATTTGCCTGCATTATGGATTTCATCTAATGTTTTACCGTCAGAAGGGCCGCCTGTTAAACTGGTATAGCTTTCTGTTCTATCTAAAACTCCATCACTTTGACCATATTCTATTAATTGTAGAGTTGCCGTTGATAAATTATCACGCCAAATTGCATATTCGGTATCATCGATAATACCATCATTATCATCATCAATATCATCTGCATCATCAACACCATCACCATCGGTATCGACCAAAACGTCATCAAATTCGCGTGCTTCAATTATAGCTGCTTCTACATCGCCATGTTGTAACTCTAAGTCCCAATCACCACCAAGGCTTTCAGCACCCGTTAAATCATCAGAAGCTGCAATGTCTGCGCCTGTCGCTAAGGCCAATTGCTCTGCAACCTCAACACCATCATCAGCACCAAAATTACAACCGTAAATCAAGATATCCCCGTTTTCAGCAAGGGCATTTTTTACAATTTCAAGCTCATCTGCGTGATTGCCCGCGATCGAAGCTTCATTTAATTCGACAGAACCTAACGATAGACTACCTTCTGAACCATGCGAAAAAAGATGGATGGCATCAATATTCTCACGCCCCTTCAATACATTAGCAATTTGCTCAACACCATCTTTTTGACCACCAATCACAATAACTTCAACAGAAGGGTCGATGGCTTTTAAAATCTGATCACGGTTTTCAATGGCACTGTCTATGAATACAATTTCATTACGTGTATTATCACGGGTGGATGTGCGTTCTAAAGCCGTGATTAATTCAATATTTTCAGAAGCCGCAGCATCATTTGTCTGCGCCTCATTTACGGCAACATCTGCCTGTTGTTCCATAAGCTCCTGAACCGCGGCATCAACAATTTCCGCCCCACCAGCAGCATCCAATAAAACACGTGGTTCTAACGCCATCATTGTTTTATTGGAGTGTTGTTTTTCCATTTGTTCAATTTCTTCAATTGAATATTGAAAAATTCCGCGAAAACCATTTGAATTATTTTTAGACATCTGCAACCCCTTTTAGACACAGCTTAAGTGTAAGAAGAAACGCCATTTCCGCGAGACTTCAGCTAAATTTCTGCTGCTTTTGAGAGTGTTTTTTTATCTAAAAGAAGCTCAACTGACTGTTGAGAGATTCGCCCAAACCCCTGATATCAAAATATCAGCATCCAAATAGATAAAATAAGGCATATTTTGAGAAGATAAAAACCTAATATCATCAAACCAATCTATAGTTTGCTCATAATTAGCTTTATTCAAAATGGATGCCCCATTTGTCTAAACACATGCGCTTAAACTATGATATTTTTATCATTTGTATAGTAGCCATATGTATAAATA
>CAKMZG010000140.1:4110-6716 GCA_929200335.1 uncultured Alphaproteobacteria bacterium
CGCTTAAACTATGCTAATTTTACCCTTTGTACAGTTAGCCATAAGTATAAATAGGGGTGAACACTGAATTCACAAAGGCACAAAATAATAAAAAACAAATATTTAAGATAAAATTTCAACGCTCCAATGAAAAGCAAAGCCAGGGGTAAAAACCTGTACAACCCCATTTGGAGTATCAATTTGCTCTGGATATTCTATCGCCGTATCTTGCTTAATTAAACGTATTTTTTTCTTGTTCAACGGCAGTCCATAATAGGCAGGGCCATTTAAACTTGCAAAGCCTTCTAAATTATCAAGGGCGTTATTCTCTTCGAATACATGAGCTAAACAGCTCATGGTATTAATTGATGAAAAAACACCCGCACAACCGCAAGCGCTTTCTTTATCTTGAGCCAAATGAGGCGCGGAATCAGTGCCTAAGAAAAATCTTCCATCCCCAGATATAGCGGCCTCTACTAATGCCAAACGATGAACCTCTCGTTTAGCTATCGGTAGGCAATAATAATGCGGGCGAATACCACCAGCTAATAGATGATTGCGATTAATAATCAGATGATGGGTCGTAAGGCTTGCTGCAAGATTTTTATCTTGAGACTTCACATAGTCCACACCATCCTTTGTGGTCACATGTTCCATAGTCATTTTTAGATCTGGGAAACGTTGGCGTAATGGCGCTAAAACAGTTTCAATAAAGCGAGCCTCACGGTCAAAAATATCAACTTCACTATTCGTCACTTCGCCATGCATTAATAAAGGCACGCCCGCATCACTCATAGCCTCTAGAACGCCATAGACATTCTCGATGTTTTTCACGCCACTATCTGAATTGGTAGTAGCACCCGCAGGATAGAGTTTCACCGCAGTAATCAAGCCACTTCCATGGGCATTCACCACATCTGCCGCATCAGTTTTTTCTGTCAAATATAACGTCATTAAAGGCGTGAAATCAGAACCCTTTGACAAATTATTTTCAATACGAGCCTTATAGCTTGCAGCATCTTGCGATGTCACAACTGGTGGCACCAAATTAGGCATAATAATAGCGCGTCCAAAGTGATTTTCAGAATGGGGCAATACGCTATTTAACATATCACCATCGCGCAGATGAAGGTGCCAATCGTCTGGCTGTGTAATGATTAATTCTTTAATATTTGTCATGAACCCTCTTTAGCCTTTTTATCAGCATAACAAAAGCAGCCAATTTAATTTGCAATGAGTTTCCACAAAAACCTCCTAATTATTTTTATGGACGTAAATAGCAGTTGACAAGAGTGCCCAGTTTCATATTCAATATGATTAGGGAATGAGGAGTGGGAACACAAAATATGTTCAAAGGCTGTCAATATTTAGGGCATACGCCTATAATAATGAGCTGCATTCTTAGTCATTTTCCTAATGCATTAAATCAGCAAAAATTTTTAATATCAATTTACATTTTGTAATTTTAGCACACATTATACTCCAAAACAGACATGTGTGCTGCTGATAATATTTTTTCAAAAGTATTAACTAAGGAGAATCAAATGTCAAAACTTATCACATCACTAAACCGACGTCAGATTTTGAGGGCTGGCGCAATTGGCGCGGCCAGCTTAGCAGCTCCGATGAGCTTCATTCGCGGTGCTTATGCTGAAGATTTTTGTAACATGCCAACCGGCTCAGAGGCGATTTTTGGCTTTAATGTGCCACAATCAGGCCCATATGCCGATGAAGGCGCTGATGAATTGCGTGCTTACAAACTTGCTATTAAACACATCAATGGTGAAGGTGATGGCGGCATGTTGAACACCATCAAACCTCTATCCTTAAAAGGTAACGGTGTGTTGGGTAAGAAAGCTACTTTTGTTACGGGTGATACTCAAACCAAATCAGATGCCGCGCGTGCATCCGCTAAACGTATGATTGAAAAAGACAAAGCCATCATGATTACAGGCGGTTCATCTTCTGGTGTGGCTATTGCTGTGCAAGGCCTATGTCAAGAAGCAGGCGTGATTTTCATGTCTGGCTTAACGCACTCTAATGATACTACTGGTAAAGATAAACGCCGTTATGGTTTCCGCCACTTCTTTAACGCTTATATGTCTGGTGCAGCGCTGGGTCCTGTCCTTGAAAAAGAATATGGTAAAGAGCGTAAAGCTTACCATTTAACAGCCGATTATACATGGGGCTGGACACAAGAAGAGAGCATTAAAAACACTACTGAATCCTTGGGTTGGCAGACAACTAAAACTGTTAAAACTCCTGTGGGCGCTGGTGATTTCTCACAATATATTACTCCAGTTCTAAATTCTGGCGCTGATGTGTTGATCCTGAACCACTATGGTAAAGACATGATCAATTCCTTAACTCAAGCAGTGCAATTTGGCCTTCGTGACAAACAAGTAAACGGCAAAGATTTTGCTATCGTTGTGCCATTGTTCTCACGTCTAATGGCGCAGGGTGCTGGTGAAAATATCAAAGGCATTTTGGGTTCAACCAACTGGCATTGGTCATTGCAAGATGAAGGCTCAAAAGCTTTTGTTAAAAGCTTTGGTCAAGAATATGGCGCACCACCATCACAGGCGGCTCATACTTGTTATGTACAAGCTCTTTTATATGCAGATGCA
>CAKMZG010000141.1 GCA_929200335.1 uncultured Alphaproteobacteria bacterium
ATTTAAGTGAATCCACTTAAATGCTACACGCGCTAGGTTGAGCTTATTTCTATTCATATTTTATAACAACCAACAAAATTAACAAATATGAACCCTAGATGAATATGCCCCTCAACATTCGTTCAGATTAAACCTGATACTATAACTTTATTCAAGAACAGTCCTATTTGGAGAATAAAATGTTATTTAAGCGTTTCATGTTTTTAACTTGCATCATTGCTACCTTAGGTATTTTGATGGCTACTCTTATTCAATCAACCCATCCTGCGCATTCATCAAGAACCGCTTTTACAAAGGGTAATATGGGGTGTAAGGCTAATTTTCAACATTGTTCTAGGAATGCTTTAAGCATAATATTCACCTCGCATACCTCATAGCTGCACTTATAGTTGTCTTGATATTTTTACAAAACATGCATAGTTTAACGTATTTAAATCACACTAACTATAATAGAGTATTGTAAAAATGAAACACCTCGGCTCCTGTTCAAAAACTATTGATTTTACAATCAAAACTCCAAAAGTTTCGGAGCCACAAAGCTTTGATAATGCAAAAGATGCTGTTAAAGCCCTCATTTCGCTTTATGATGAACATACTAAATTTTTGCGGGATCATTTTGACCGCTTAATGTCAGGCGATAGAGTGGATGCTAGATATCGAGCTTTTTATCCTGAAATTCGTTTTTCAACCAAAAGTTATGACCCCATTGATAGTCGCCTTGCCTATGGTCACGTTTCCCGCCCAGGTGAATATGTTACCACCATTACAAGGCCAGATTTATTTGCCCGTTATTTGGAAGATCAACTAGCACTCTTGATAAAAAACCATCAATGCACCGTAAGCATTGGCACGTCTTCAACACCAATCCCATTGCATTTTGCATTTTTAGAAGGCACGCATTTACAAGGCTCAATTGATGAAACCCTTGGCATGAGCTTACGCGATATTTTTGATGTGCCAGATATTGCCTCGACCGATGACCACATTGTAAATGGCGATAAAGAGTTTAACCCCGATGAAGACTTTCCTTTGGCGCCCTTTACCGCGCAGCGGGTAGATTATTCGCTACATAGGCTTTCCCATTATACATCTACAAGCCCATCTCATTTTCAAAATTTTGTCTTATTCACCAATTATCAATTCTACATTGATGAATTTATTAAATTTGCAAAAACCGCTTTACAAGATAAAAACTCCCTCTATCAAGGCTTTGTTGAGCCAGGTAACTTGATGACCCTAAAGGGTGAGAGCGCACCATCAAGCGGCAAAACACCTGAGCGCTTACCTCAAATGTCTGCCTATCACCTGCTTGGCGAAAACAACAATGGCATCACCATGGTCAACATTGGTGTTGGGCCTTCTAATGCGAAAACCATCACCGATCATATTGCAGTACTGCGCCCTCATGCTTGGCTAATGCTTGGCCATTGTGCAGGCTTGCGCAATACCCAGCGCTTAGGCGATTACATTCTAGCCCATGCCTATGTGCGCGAAGATCACGTATTGGATGATGACTTACCTGTTTGGGTGCCAATTCCCGCATTGGCGGAAATTCAAGTTGCCCTTGAACAGGCTGTTGCTGATGTGACAGGCTATACGGGTTATGAACTTAAAACCATCATGCGCACAGGTACGGTTGCCACCATTGACAACCGAAATTGGGAACTGCGCGAGCAAAAAGGACCAGTACAGCGTTTGTCCCAATCACGCGCCATTGCACTCGATATGGAATCAGCTACCATTGCAGCTAACGGTTTTCGCTTCCGTGTTCCCTATGGCACACTCTTATGCGTATCTGACAAACCGCTCCATGGAGAATTAAAACTGCCGGGCATGGCTTCAGATTTTTATAAAACTCAAGTGGCACAACATCTGGAAATTGGCATTAAAGCATTAGAAAAATTGGGCGCTATGCCAAGCGAACGCTTGCATTCACGTAAATTGCGTTCGTTTTCTGAAACCGCATTCCAATAAGGTGAATTATCAGCGCAATTAATGAGCATCAAATTAACTAAGAGTTCTTAAGCAAGTAAGATTATAAGCAAACTTATAATTCTCTCAGCATATATGCCTTTCAATTTAATCTAGCCCGCGAATTGTTTTATTTTTTAGCCAAGGGTCATGATCCCCATTTACCTGGGCTTTCCAATCCAGCAATAGTTTTCGAGAACTTATAGGATAACGCTCTGATTGCACATTAAAGCTCTCTATTCTATCCACACGAAACCAACGAAACGCCTCACGCAGGGTGCAATAACCCGCTAACATTTGGGTGTTTTGAAAAAACCCAATTAAAATGGGGTAGATTGTTCTTTGTGTTAGCGCAGCTTCTGCATCACAGTATTTTAAATCTACCATCAGATTATCATTAATTGCTCTGCGTAAAGGAGCAAGATCAATATCATGAGTTTCTTGATCTCTCATATTAGGTGCAATTAATGGCGATGAACTCAACTTTTCCTGCATGTCTTTGGGTATAACCGCTTTAATTTTTGCCAAAATATCACGGGCTGAGTTGCGCAAATCTTTATCCCCATGACCATCAACAAAGCGCATCCCAAGGGTAATCACCTCTAACTCTGATTGGGTAAACATTAATGGCGGTAAATCATAGCCATCTTCTAAAATATAACCAACACCAGCTTCGCCGCGCACCGGCGCACCCATGGCCTCAATCGCGATCATATCACGGTAAATCGTGCGCACGGTCACCTCTAATTCATCCGCCAATTGCTTGGCAGTGACAATGCCAGATGAACGACGTAGAATTTGTATAATTTGCAACAGGCGATCAGCACGGCGCATAAAATTTCCTAGAACGCATCACTTAACTATAGGTTCACAAATGCACTCTATCCCTTTGTTGTTGCATGTTATTATCCCCCAAACTGGCACCCACTTTTAGGTAACATGCTATAATAGTTTCATTTTTACAACATAACATTATCATACTGACAGCACGCTGTCAGTATGATTGACTTAAAAGCAATAAAGATGAATAGTCATTCCAATTAAATCAAACAAATTTTTAAACTAATGGGATTATCTACATGTTACACTTATACAATTTTAAGCCAGCTTTTGGACTTATTTCACCTAGTCCATTTGGTACAAAAGCCATTGCCTTGATGAAACTAAGTGGCCTTGAATTTGAAAATCGCCCTGGCAGCTTAAAAAAATCTCCAACGGGCAAATTACCACTTCTTCAAGATGGCGAAAAACAGATCCCTGATAGCACCCTCATCCAATATCATTTAGAAGAAATTCATGGGGTGAATTTCAATGAAAGCTTGTCCAGTGAACAAATCGCAACTGCGCGCGCTTTTCAATCCATGTGTGAGGAACATCTTTATTGGGCAGGCATGTATTTTCGTTGGCTTGAGGATAGCGATGCCGTAAAAAATGAATTCTTCGGCGGCATCCCCGCTCTCTTTCGTGGTATAATTTTTAGCATGGTGCTGCGCTCCATCAAAAAAGGATTGCGCGCCCATGGTTTGGGTCGCCATGATCGCGAAACCATTTTAAAAATTAGCGATCGGCTGATTACTGCTATTGCTGATTATATGAGTGATAAACCCTATTTTATGGGCAATAAACCTCACGCTATTGATGCTACAATATATGGATTTTTATCCAATGTGATACTATCAAAGCAAGATAGCCCATTACGAGATTTAACGAATAAACATCCCAATTTAGAACGCTATTGTAATCATTTTACAGCCAATGTGATGGATAAAAATTAAACACACTTATAACGATTAGAATTTACTGACTTAAATCTTGTGCTAACATCAGGGCATTGCCATCAGGATCATAAAAACTAGCTGTACTTACCATCCCTTCAAGAGTAATAGTTTCGCCGTCAAATTTCACCCCTTCAGACTCCAATGCTGAGCGTGCCTGTTTTATATCTTCTACACCAAATACCGGCACTGAATTTCCCGGACTCGGCTCTGCCTGTTCCCCCAAACCAAGCGTTACACCTTCGGTATTGGTTTGTAATTCGCTCCACCCTGCCGCATCCATATGATACAAAACTTCAAACCCCAACATTGTAGAATACCACCGAGCACTTACATGACGATCGCTAACGGATAAGGCAATAGTAATAGTTTTATCAACAGAAATAATAGACATTATACTTCCCTTCTTTATAAAAATATATTAAATATATTTTATGGACATAAAAGATTTTCATATTCTTGTCAAGGCTGTCACCAGAGCTTGGAGCCTGGACATACTTGCTTTAATGCACAATGGAGTGGAAGGTAGACAATCATCATTACTATCAAAAACTACTGCAGGGCGAACCGCCTTCAAGCAAAGTCTTGATCATTTAATTGATCTAAAATTACTAGAAAAAAATCTAGGGCATGGCCATCCCTTACGAGCTGAATTTAAATTAACCTCAAAAGGGGTAATATTGGCAGAAACCGCTTCAATAATTCAGCAAATTTCAGCTGATCCCATAGATAAAACTCTGATACGACGCACTTGGATGATACCAATTTTAGCCATTTCTCAAAAACCTATATATTATAACCAGCTTAAATCAGAACTGCCGCCAATTACTGATAGAGCGCTATCGCAATCCTTAAAAGTGCTACAGATGCACCAATGGATAGAACGTCATATAGATGCCATGTCCTATCCACCGCGCACACTTTATCAATCCATCAACAATGGTGCTATGATTGCATCTAAAATCAATCTCAATATTGCCAGAATTAATATTTCACATCAGCTTTGAAATTTTAGCACCGTCAGAACAAAATAACCATAGAGCGTGATACATTTGTGTAAATTCAAAATGCCGCTCTCTATTCCTTAATTTGCGCGCATAGTTCTCGTTTAGGTAAATTCACCTAAAGGCTACACGCGCTAGTAATTAAATTTTACATATTTGGATAAACAGGTCCTTCACCGCCTTGGGGTGTTGTCCAATTGATGTTTTGGTTTGGATCTTTAATATCACATGTTTTACAATGCACGCAGTTTTGAGCATTGATAACAAATTCTGGCTCTTTACCATCTTCTTCAACCCATTCATATACGCCAGCTGGGCAGTAGCGAGTTGAAGGCCCTGCAAATACATCAAACTCAGAGCTTTTTTGTAATCCTGCATCGCCAAGTTGCAAATGCACCGGCTGCTCTTCTTCATGATTTGTGCTGGATAAGAACACAGATGAAAGACGATCAAAAGTTAAAGTGCCATCAGGTTTTGGGTATTCAATTTTTTGATGATCTTTTGCAGGCTCTAAAGATTCCGCATCATTTTTACCATGTCCTAAAGTGCCAAAGAATGAAAAACCACCCAATAGCGAGGTACACCACATATCAAAACCGGAAACCATAGTGCCAAAGAACGTGCCAAATTTTGATAATAACGGCTTTGCATTTCGTACTTTATGAAGGTCTTTACCAATAGCACTATCTCGCCAAGCTGCATCATAATCAGCTAATTCATCATTAACACGCTCAGCCTTAAGCGCTGCGATCACATGTTCTGCTGCCAACATGCCAGACAACATAGCATTATGCGAACCTTTAATACGAGGCACATTTACAAAACCTGCGGAACAACCAATTAATGCACCACCTGGAAAAGATAATTTTGGCACTGATTGAAAGCCACCCTCAGTAATTGCTCTAGCGCCATATGAGATACGCTTACCGCCTTCAAAGGTTGGGGCAATTTTTGAATGGGTTTTAAAACGCTGCATTTCCTCAAAAGGTGAAATATATGGATTTTTATAGTTTAAGTGCACTACAAAACCAACTGCAACTTGATTGTTCTCAAGATGATAAAGGAAAGAGCCACCACCGGTATTATTATCTAATGGCCAGCCAAAAGAGTGTTGCACAAGGCCTTCACTATGGTTTTCAGGTTTAATTTCCCAAAGCTCTTTAATACCAATACCATACTTTTGTGGCTCGCTATCTTTATCCAATTCAAATTTTTGGATTAGCTGCTTAGCAAGAGAGCCACGCGCACCTTCACCTATTAGGACATATTTACCATGCAGCTCAACGCCTGGCTCAAAATTTGGCCCTGGAGTGCCATCACGGTTAACTCCCATATTGCCAGTAGCCACGCCTTTTACTGCACCATTTTCATCATAGATAATTTCAGCGGCAGCAAAGCCTGGAAAAACTTCAACCCCAAGGGCTTCGGCTTTTTCACCCAGCCAACGGCAAACATTACCAAGAGATACAATATAATTGCCATGGTTGTTCAACAAGCGTGGCATTAAAAAATTTGGGAGTGAGAAACCACCCTTTTCTGACAAATTCAAAAACACATCTTTTTTAACCGGTGTTTTTAACGGGTGATTATCTTCATCACGCCAATCAGGGATCAATTGATCAATAGCAATCGGATCAACCACAGCGCCCGATAAAATATGAGCGCCAACTTCGGCTGCCTTTTCTAGCACAACTACATTAAGATCAGCATCCAATTGCTTTAACTTAATAGCAGCAGCAAGCCCCGCAGGCCCTGCACCAACAATAACAACGTCAAACTCCATAGATTCGCGTTCAATCTGTTCATCCGCTTGTGTCATTTTTCCCTCATAATTTGTCTTCATTAACTTTGAAAGCTTTTATATGCAATTGCATAATTTGTAAATTATTATGAGTTCAGATTTATTTAATTAATACTGATTTATTTTAAAAACAATACAATTGCGATCATGGCAAAATACAAATA
>CAKMZG010000142.1 GCA_929200335.1 uncultured Alphaproteobacteria bacterium
GCATCATTGGCCCTTCTGATATGATGGATGGTCGCGTTGGTGCAATCCGCCGTGGATTAGATGCTCATAATTTAGAACATACGCAAATCATGGCCTATAGCGCCAAATATGCGTCAGCATTTTATGGTCCATTTCGTGATGCCATCGGATCAAACGCAGCCTTAAAGGGCGATAAGCGTACCTATCAGATGGACCCTGCGAATACAGATGAGGCACTTCGTGAAGCTGAATTGGATATTCGCGAAGGCGCAGATATGATCATGATTAAACCCGGAATGCCCTATTTGGACATTGTCTATCGTTTAAAAACAGAATTTCAGATGCCGACTTTTGCTTATCAAGTATCGGGCGAATATGCCATGATTATGGCAGCAGCCCAAAATGGTTGGCTGGATGGCGAGCGCGCCATGTTGGAGAGCATCATGGCCTTTAAACGTGCAGGTGCCGATGGGGTTTTGACCTATTTCGCCCCCAAAATTGCTGAAATCTTACAATAGGAATGGTTAAAAATTTTGCGCAATAGGCCACTTGAAATTACATAATTGCATCCCCATTTCAGAATTAACAGAAGTGGAAAGATAATAATGAATACATTAAATCAAGTGAAATTAGGGGAAAATGCATTGGCAAAGGTTTTAAGCCTTAGGGTCGTAGCTTTTTTAATTGACTATGCCATCATTGCAGCCCTCACCTTCGCAGCTTATTTTGTTGTAACCCTTTTAGGCTTTCTAACCCTTGGCTTAGGATGGCTCTTATATCCGATTATATTTCCTATTGTTGCATTAGCCTATATAGGTTTCACTATGGGCGGGGATAAGCAGGCCACTATAGGCATGAATATGGTAGGCATAAAGGTCATTCACTTAGAAGGCCGTCAAGTTGATCCACTATTGGCCGTTGTTCACACCATCTTATTTTGGTTTTTCATGGGGTTGCCGCTACTGTTGGTTATCGGCCTTTTCACAGAAAAAAAGCAATTGCTGCATGATCTATTAATCGGCACAGTTATGGTTCGTAGTTAAATTCGACCAAAGTATAAATATATGAATTTTTTACTTTTAGTTCCCTTTTTGGGTTCTCATAGGCTATAAAGCATCTCATAGTTTTATTTAGTTATTTAATTGAGGTGACAATTGCTTGAAAATTTCCACATGTGGGCGACCTTTGCTATAATTTTCTGCGCAATCATTGCTTTTGTCTGGGAGCGCTGGAGCATTGAAGCCATATCGCTGGCCATGCTTGTAAGTTTCATTGTTTTGTTTCAGTTTCCAGACCCTCAAACTGGTCAATTACTTATAAAGCACCCAGATCTTTTAACGGGCTTTGCAAACCCTGCATTAATAACACTATTAGCGCTGTTAATCATTGGCCAAGCGCTGTTTAATACAGATGCACTAGATAAACCTACTCAAATAATATCGCGCCTTGGTGGCTCCAATGCGCAACGGGCGATGATCGTAATCTTAGTGATTGCTGCTATTATCAGTGCTTTTATGAACAATACGCCCGTGGTAGTTATGTTCATCCCTATTATCTCTGCCATTGCTGCCCAGCGTAACTATGAAGCCTCGCGTATTCTTATGCCGCTTTCATTCATGGGCATATTGGGTGGTATGACTACGCTTATTGGTTCTTCCACAAATCTACTCGTAGCTGGGGTAGCCCATGACAAAGGTCTTGATATTGGCTTCTTTGATTTTTCAATTCCAGGGACAATGATGGCGGCAATTGGTGCTATATACGTATTGTTCGTGGTTCCAATTATTTTACGCGGAAAAGAAAAAACAGAAAACAAAGAATATGTTGCCGGTGGTTATCAATTCATTGCCCAAATTGAAATCACTCAAGACCACCCCTTAGTGGGCATAAAATCTCGCATTGGATTATTTCCTGAGCTTACAGATATGACCGTGCGCATGGTCATACGTGATAAAAAAGAAATTCTACCGCCCTTTGAAGATGTAGAATTCTCCCCTGGTGATACGGTAGTGGTGGCCGCAACCCGAAACGCTCTTTCACGCGCATTATCAACAGGCTCAGCCAACATCTCAAACCGCAAAGCTGCCACAGATTTTGAAGGCGGCAATGACAATAAGCTTATCCGAGACTTTACATTAGCAGAAGTTGTTGTGGCACCAGGCTCTCGATATTCTGGTCGCTCCATTGAAGGTTCAACCATTCACGATGATTTAAATTTGGTAGTTTTAGGCATTCAACGCCGCTCAAGAATGCCGAGGACAAAAATGCGGGATATTCGCCTTGAACCTGGCGACACCCTTTTACTTGGTGGTATGCGCGATAATTTAGAACGTTTACGAGCTAATCATGACTTCCTATTGATGGAATGGTCAACGGAAGAGCTGCCCATGCGGCGCTATGCACCACGCGCGCTATTAACCTTTGCAGGTGTTATATGTGCAGCAGGCTTTGGCATTGCTCCAATTGTGGTAGCCGCTCTTGTCGGCGCCTTTATGATGATTGCCACCCACTGCATCAACATCCGTCAATGTATTCGCGCATTTGATAGTCGCATCTTCATGCTCGTTGGCGCATCTCTTGCTGCTGCTACAGCGCTTGAATTTACTGGCGGGGCTAAATTTATAGCAGACGGCGTGATTGACATGCTTCATGGTCAGCCCACCTATATAATCTTATCGCTATTATTTTTATTAACCGCCCTACTCACTAATGTGCTGTCCAACAATGCTACAGCTGTTCTATTCACTCCTATCGCCATTAACATTGCCGATAGTCTTGGGGTTTCTAGAGAAGCATTTGTTGTTGCAATTATTTTTGCAGCCAATTGCTCTTTTGCCTCTCCTGTAGGCTACCAAACAAATCTATTGGTCATGGGGCCTGGGCATTATAAGTTCAATGACTACATAAAGGCAGGCTTGCCACTCGTATTTATACTGTGGATTGCTTATAGTTTTATTGGAGCATGGTATTATGGATTATTACCATAAATTTGTTAGACTATAATTTTTAACGATGATTCACCTGTAGAAAATTGGATAGACCAAATGTCTCAACACTCTCTTGATACACCGCAATTCTATCTCACCAATGAGAACAATTGCCCCTATATAGAGGGTAAACAAGAGCGCAAAGTTTTTACATATCTAGTGGGTGAGCATGCACAATCTCTAAACGACAACCTAACCCAAGGCGGCTTTCGTCGCTCACAAAACATCGCTTATCGCCCTGCATGTGTCAATTGCAAGGCTTGTGTATCCATTCGCATTCTTGTAAATGATTTTAATCCCTCAAGCTCTATGCGTCGCGTCACTAAGCGTAATCAAAACCTATATACACGATCTGTGACCAGCGGATTGACCGATGAGCACTATAAGCTTTTTAGGCATTATATCGATCATAGGCATTATGATGGTGGTATGGCTGATATGAACGATAGTGACTTTGAAGCCATGGTAAATGGCACCTATGTGAACAGTAAATTTATTGAATACCGTCTGCGTGAAGGGGATTTAGAAAACCGCAATAGTGAAGGCGAGTTAATTGCCAGCGCTTTAATTGATGAGGTTTCAAATGGGCTGTCTATGGTCTATTCATATTTCAATCCAGAATATGAAAAACAAAGCATTGGCACCTATATGATTTTAGATCATATTCGCCAATCGCGCGCGCGCGGCTTGCCCTATCTTTATTTAGGATACTGGATAGAACAATCACCCAAAATGGCTTACAAACGGCGCTTTCAACCTCAAGAGCATTTAAGCTCCAAAGGTTGGATAAGAGACGGCATCAATTAAGTAAAACTATTTAAACTTGCGTTCCCAACGCTGTTTTAGCAGCCATAGATGTTGCGCTTGATAATCAGCAGCATCTGCCGCTACTTTTGTCATCATTCCAAGCGCCAGTACAACAACACCGCATACGATGATTATGCTAGGCTTGAAACAAATTTCAACCAGATCAATCAGCGCTGTACTAGTTGGAGCATTAAGCAAAACCTGCACTAAAACATAAATGCCACCACCAATTACAATCATACCAAACAATGCAGTTAGCAAACCCAAAAAGCGTACTAATCCGCTACCGCCATAATGAACAATTGGTACAGACATTGGTTTATTAGAAGTATTAATCGCTGCCATTAATGCACGCAATTCATCAAGCAATGCCTTGGCATTTTTATTATTAGCATCAGCCACTGGTTTAGCAGGCGTTTGCTGCCGCTGCATATTAACTCTAGTATTTCTTGTTGGCTCTACTTTATCATTCATAATAATATTCCTTACCATAGGTATAGCAATGCTTATCTGCAGGTTCATATTTTATCAGTGATTTTGCCATTGTGCAATTTAACATCACAAATAAGGTTAATAAGACATATTCCATATACCAAAAACATTCTACAAAATAATTATATGCCTATAGCATGTCGCCAAAAAGTGGGCACGGATTTCAGATGACATACAACAACAAAAGGATAGAGCGCATTTATGAATTTATAGATAAGTGATGTGCGCTAAAGCTCAACAACCATTAATTTGGTTAAAATTGCCTGATCCAGTATATAGAATTAGCAGACTAATTTTATGTAAATTTTCCTGAGCGAGGAAAGCCCTTTGGCACCATACGACCAGCTTGAGCACGCTCACCACGCCATTCCGCGCATTCATCGCCTTGACGTGTGAAAGTACGGCCACTGCTGTCTTGCCATGTCATGCCAGCATCCCAAGCAAAACACTTAGCATCAACGATGCCACCATCCTTATAACGCTGCAAACGCACGCCTTTACCGCGTGTCATCTCAGGCACTTGATCCATTGGGAAAACCAACATTTTGCGGTTCTCGCCAACTGTTACAATAGTATCACCCATAGCTTCAACGCAAAGCTTAGCTTCAACATCCCCAGAGACATTCAACACTTGCTTACCCTTGCGCGTATTAGCAATAACATCAGCCTCACTTACAATAAAGCCGTTACCAAGGGTAGATACAAGCAATCGCTTACGATCCGCTTTATAGGTAAAGGCATCCAAGATATCTTGAGAGTTATCCATATCAATCATAATGCGTACAGGCTCACCATGACCACGGCCGCCAGGCAATTTATCCGCTTGTAAGGTGTAAAACTTACCGGCAGTTGTAAAGAGTAACACACGATCTGTAGTCTCCGCATGGAATGCAACCTTTAACTTATCGCCCTCTTTGAAATTCAATGAGGAATAATCGGCAATATGGCCTTTTAAAGCACGTATCCAACCTTTTTCTGATACCACTACAGTAACGGGCTCTTTTTCAATCATGGCTTGCTGAACGGCTTCAAGATCAATCTCTTGAGCTGTGCTAAATTCAGTGCGCCGCGCACCTAAGTCTGTATTCTTACCAAATTGCTTCTTGACCTCGCCAATTTCCCAAGAAATGGTTTTCCATTGCTTATCATCATCCTCAAGCAGGCTTTCAATGCCAGATTTTTCTTCTAACAATGCAGTATGCTCATTACGCAATTCCATTTCTTCCAGTTTACGCAGAGAGCGCAAACGCATGTTCAAAATAGCTTCAGCCTGAGCATCTGTAAGATCAAATGCTTTAATCAATTCTTGCTTTGGATGATCCTCTTCTCGAATGATGCGAATGACTTCATCAAGGTTTAAAAAAGCAACGATATACCCAGAGAGCAACTCAAGGCGGCGCTCAATTTGGCCAAGTCGGTTTTTAGAACGACGAATAAGCACCTCTTTGCGGTGATCAAGCCATTCTTGCAAAACCTCACGAAGGGATAGTACTTTAGGTACTTTGCCTTGGGATAGCACGTTCATATTTAATGAAATACGACTTTCAAGCTCAGTGAGCTTAAACAATGTCTCCATCAATAGCTCTGGATCGATATTCTTGCTCTTTGGCTCCAACACAAGACGAATATCCTCAGCCGATTCATCGCGAATATCAGCAAGCATCGGCAATTTCTTCGCCATCATCATTTCTGCAATACGCTCAATGAGGCGGGATTTTTGTACTTGGTAAGGAATTTCTGTAACAACGATTACATAGTTGCCACGACCTACATCTTCTTTTTCCCATTTGGCACGAACGCGAAAACCACCGCGCCCAGTTTTATAGGCCTCTAGAATATTTTCTTTCGGCTCAACAATAATACCGCCTGTTGGAAAATCAGGCCCTGGCACCATTTCAACCAATTTTTCAAAGCCAGCATTAGGGAATTTAATCAAATGCTGGGCAGCTTCGCAAAGTTCAGCCGCATTATGAGGCGGAATATTGGTTGCCATACCAACGGCAATACCAGCCGACCCATTGGCAAGTAGATTTGGAAACGCACCGGGTAAAACAATTGGCTCTTTATCTTCACCATCATAAGTTTCACGAAAATCAACGCTGTTCTCATCTAAGCCACGTAACAACATAGTTGCTACTTCAGTCATTCGCGCTTCGGTATAACGCATAGCGGCTGCATTATCACCATCCACGTTACCAAAGTTACCCTGACCATCAACAAGCGGATAAAGAACGGCAAAATCTTGTGCCAAACGCACCAAAGCATCATAAACAGAAGCATCACCGTGTGGATGATATTTACCAATCACGTCACCCACGATACGCGCGCATTTTTTAAAGCCAGCATTAGGGTCAAGCTTCAAAATACGCATAGCGTGTAAAATGCGGCGATGCACAGGTTTCAAACCATCGCGCACATCAGGAAGCGCAC
>CAKMZG010000143.1 GCA_929200335.1 uncultured Alphaproteobacteria bacterium
GCTCTAGTAGGCTGACCCCTCTTCCCCGTTTAAATTATGACTTTCAGTGCCAACCAGTGGCGGGTTAAACACACTTACCAAGATGAGATCACTGTTTTTTCCACCACGTAAGAAATGGCGATCATGGTTATCCAAAACATAGATATCACCTTTACGGATAGGATAGATTTTTCCATCCATATCCTCCACTTCCCCTTCACCATCAATACAATAACATGCTTCTAAATGATTGCGATAATGCAACTCAGATTCAGTGCCCGCGCGAACAACAGTATGACAAACCGTAAAACCCATTTGATCAACTTCCGTTAACAAACGGTGGCTTGTACCATTGCCCCATTCAACAAATTTATCAGTGCTTTCCACATCATTTAAAGAACGAACAAACATGTATTTCTCCAGTGTTAGTATAATTTATCAATTAGAGCATCACACGCTAGCATCACAGCATAACCTATAAATCTAACAGCCCTTGCTTTCTTGCGCATTTCTCTTCTAAATTGAACTACCAGACACAAAAAAAGCCGACAAATGATCTTTTTTAAACTTACTTGTTAGAAAAACTTACAATGAAACTACCGCCACTAACTGCAATAAGGGCTTTTGAGGCCGCTGCCCGTCACCTGTCTTTTTCAAAGGCTGGAGATGAATTATTTGTAACCCATGCCGCTGTTAGCCATCAGATTAAAAATTTAGAAATTTGGCTAGAGACAGAGCTTTTTCTACGCAAAGGGCGTAGCGTGGAGCTAACCCGTGCAGGTGAAATGCTATTTAATAAAGTATCCTATGCCTTTGTAGAAATTGAAGAGGCTTGCAATCGAATAAAAGCGCTTGAAGGCAAAGAAACCCTTACCGTTGGTTGCATTCCATCAATTGCTAGCCGTTGGTTAGTGCCAAACCTGAATGATTTCACAACGACACATCCACAATTTAATGTGCAAGTGGTTTATGCAATCACAGATCAAAAACTTTCAGACCAAGGTCTTGATGTTCTGATTGCGCTGGGTGCAGAAGACACTCTTGGTGTTCAATCCGTTAAATTATTACCCAGAACAACTAAGCCTGTATGCAGCCCTTCATTCTTTGCTAAATACAAACATCTAAATTCACCTACGGTCATTTCAAATGCTCCCCTTCTACACGATGAAAATAAGGAAGGTTGGAAAAACTGGTTTCAAGCAGCCGAAACGAAATGGTCAGCCGATGACAATTGGCCAGTTTACCAAGATTTCAATCTTCTTGTAACAGCCGCCTTAGCAGGCCATGGCGTTGCCCTATGCCCAGTTGATGCTTTTAGAATAGAAATTGAAAGGGGGGACTTAATTGTGCTTTCAGAAATTGCAATAAATGAAAATGCGGCTTATTTCGTACGCCACCGAAAAGCTGCAAGCCCCGCTGTTTTTAAGTTTGTGCAATGGTTTACAAATTTTGTTAAAGTGGCCTAGTGCGTGTAGCGTTTAGGTGGTTGAACCTAAACGAGAACTATTCGTACAAATAAAAGAATCTAGAGCGGTGTTTTGAATTCACATAAGCGCATCAAGCTCTAGAGTTTGAAGCTCTAAGGTTAGGATCTGCTGCTCATTATATAGCCAATTTTGCTATGATGCTATTTAGCACAGGCCAGCCTTTATCGCTCACTCTTAAGCGACCATTTCCCAACCAAATTATATATCCATCGGCTTGCAACTCATCCAGCACAGCTTGATCAAATCCATCACCTTTCAAGGCTTCATAGCGCCTCACATCAAAACCTTCTTTCAGACGCAAGCCCATCAACAGCATCTCGTCTAAATAATCGCCATCTGATAATAAATCGCGGGTGATAACTCCATGCCCTTGATTTTCAACCAAATCCAACCAAGTTTCGGGATGGCGTTCGCAAATGCTGGCATATTTGCCCTGATTAGTTGTAATTCGCCCATGAGCGCCAGCACCAATACCCACATAATCTTGATACCGCCAATAGGTGAGATTATGCAGACACTCAGCACCTTCGCGCGCATGATTGGATATCTCATAGGCGGGCAAGCCCCGCGCTTTTGTGATCTCGCGGGTTAACTCATAAAGATCAGCCCCCGTATCATCGTCTACGGTTAATATTTTACCCATTTGAGTAAGATCATAAAAGCGCGTCCCCTCTTCAATCGTCAATTGATAAAGCGACAAATGATCAGCGGTCAAATCGATGGCGCGATTAAGCTCACTCTCCCACCCATCAAGGGTTTGCCCTGCACGACCATAAATCAGATCAAATGAAATTCGAGGAAAATTTTCTCGTGCCAATTCAATTGCAGCAATGGCCTCACTCACTGAATGCTGCCGCCCAAGACTGCGCAGAACTTCATCGTCAAGCGCCTGCACTCCAAGGGATACACGATTAACCCCCGCCTTACGATAAGCTACAAACCTATCGGCTTCCACGCTGGTGGGATTAGCCTCCATTGAAATTTCAACATCATCAGCAAGTTGCCAATTTGCAGCTATACCCTTGATGATAGCTGCAATGGTCTCACCCTCCATCAAAGAGGGCGTACCACCCCCAAAGAAGATGCTAGTAACCATACGATTGGGGGATTGAGCCGCAAAATATTCAAGTTCTCGTAAGAAAGCAGCCACATAGCGTTTTTGATTAATCGCCTTATGGCGTACATGGGAATTGAAATCGCAATAGGGACACTTTGCTTTGCAAAATGGCCAATGCACATAGATCCCAAATAGCTTATTTTGTTCTATGCTTGTAGGCATTGATCAACAAATAACTTAAAAGCGCGGGAGCGGTGAGAAAGTGGATCACCGCTCACATTCCCATGTTTTTCTTCTGCGCTCATTTCAGCAAATGTGCGAGTCTCGCCCTCAGGCTGGAACATCGGATCATACCCAAAGCCTTGATCGCCACGCGGCGGCCATACAGCCTCCCCATGAACCTCACCCCGGAAATATTCCGCATGCCCATCAGGCCAAGCAAGGCAAATAACTGAGACAAAATAAGCCCCCGTATTTTCCTTGCCACTCAGTTTATTAGCAGCTTGCAATTTTTCAATCACATTGCGCATAGCCATATTAAAATCTTTAGATACTCCCGCCCAACGCGCAGAATATAACCCAGGATCATCGTTTATTGCTTTTACGCAAAATCCGCTATCATCGGAAAGCGCAGGCAAGCCCGTGGTTTTCGCCGCAGCATGAGCTTTAAGATAGGCATTGGCTTCAAAAGTCGTGCCTGTTTCCTCTGGCTCATGAAGATCAAGTTCAAGGGCAGATTTTATCTCAATATCATAGGGCGCAACAAGATCAGCTATCTCACGCAATTTACCCTTGTTATGAGAAGCAACAACCAATGTTTTTGTATCTAATTTGCGCATGGAAAGCCTATTTATAAATTTCATATTAAGCACTTATAAGCCCAGACTTATTTATGAGCAAGGCGCCATATGACGAATACGTGACCAAAAGCGATTTAATGTGATTTCTCACAAAATGCTATTCATGATTAAATTCTTGTTGGGGATGTAATATTAACAAACAGAGGAAATCTCATGAATCCTATATTAAATAACCAAGAGAATGCAGTCGAACAATTATATGATTTTAAAATTAATTCTAACTTTCATACTGAGAAAGTAAAAAAATGGAAAAGCCAACAGGCTCCCATCCAAGATCTAACAGTTAAAGACAGAGAATTATTTTCAAAATATGGATTTGGCTCACAAGTAAAACCTCTTTTTTCTACCATCTCTAATGGCATTGCCCATTATATCAAAACCCAAGGTTATGCGACTGCTGTTGAGTGTGGAAACAAAAAGATTACCTATAAAGAGTTGGACAAAGCCTCTAATAGGCTTGCCAATCAATTGCTAAATGCCGGTGTGAAACGAGGCGATGCAGTATGCCTTTATTTATATAGATCTATCCCCATGGTGGTTGGAATATTAGCAGCTATGAAAATAGGTGCGGCCTATGTACCACAGCATGTAGGTGTGGCTCCAATTAAAAGCATGAGATATATCGCTAAAACAACACAAGCAAAAGTCATCATGACACTCTCAAATCTTATGGATAAAATCCCCGTTGAGAAAGATCAGACTGTATTAAAAATTGATGAAATAATGAAGGATTCAACTTTAGATTCTGATCTATCATTGCCTAAATCACTTAGAGCACGCCCCAAAAATACCTGTATGATTCTTTTCACATCCGGCACTACTGGCGTACCAAACGGGGTACAAGTAACTCATCAAAATCTTGCCAATATTTTACTAACTGCACCAGGCAACCTTGGCATACGACCAGGCATACGTGTAGGACAAATTCTATCCATTGCATTTGATATGGCTGCTTGGGAAACATTAGGCTGCCTTGCAAATGGTGGAACATTGGTTATTCGCGGCAAAAGTATTCAAGAGACTGCTGAAAAGGTAGATGTATTAATTGCTACACCATCCATTTTAAATTCACTCGATGCATCATCTTGCCAACAGATTAAAACCGTAGCAGTAGCAGGAGAGCCGTGCCCAAGACCACTTGCAGATTTATGGAGTGGATTTTGCCGCTTCTATAATTCATGTGGGCCAACTGAAACCACCATCATCAATACTGCTGAACCTCATTATCCAGATAAAAGCTTTCTAAGCATTGGACGCCCAACCCCAAATAATACCGTTTATATTTTAGATGAAGATCTAAACCCATTGCCTATAGGCGAGAAAGGTGAAATGTGGGCAGGAGGTGATTGTGTGACCAAAGGCTATCTTGCCAATGATGAATTAAATGCAGAACGTTATCGCCCTGATCCATTTTTAGGCGGTGATCACATAATGTTCAAAACCCGAGATCTTGGTCGCTGGACAGAAACCGGAGAGCTCGAACATTGGGGCCGCGTCGATGATATGGTGAAAATCAGAGGATTTCGTGTAGAACTAGACGGGGTTACTAATATATTAGAATGTATCGATAATTGTGAACAAGCAGTAACTCTAAAATATGATAATAAAACATTAGTTTCTTTTCTTACTCCAGAAAATACTAATATAGAAGCTGCACGTAAGGGAGCAGAAAAGGCTTTGCCTTATTATGCTGTTCCAGAATTTATCATCGCACAAGAAACATTGCCTAGAACTGATCGTGGTAAAATTGATAAACGTAAATTACTAGAGCTAGCCAGAACCCATATTGAGGAAAAAAATAATGACCATGCAAGCAATTGAACCAAATCAAAATACACCAACTGGCATCAATTGGCGCCGTGTGACCCGCCATCCTGCTTTCAGCGAATATAGGCGTTTGAATTTATTAGTAGCTGTGGTGAATATTGCCATTCTATTTTTGGGTTTCCAAAATGGTGATTGGATATCAAACGGCAGTTTTAATCTTGCCCCCATTGCCAATATGGCTTTAATCAATCTATCTCTAGGCATTTTAATTCGACAACAACGCGTAGTTAATTTTTTATTTTGGTTAGCCACACGCATTCCAACCAGTTGGCCACTTTGGATCCGCTGGGGCGCCGGTAAAGTGTTTCATTTTGGCGGACTACATTCGGGCGGTAATGTTGCAGGAACACTATGGTTTGCTTTTTTACTCTTTGCCATGGTTTGGAACCGCACCAATGGCGCAGCCCTACCATCAGATATGACACTATGGCTTAGTGCCATTATGGTTGGTTTACTTAGCGCGATGATTGCTACTGCAATTGGCCCTATACGCGCTAAATTTCATGATGAATTTGAATTAACTCATCGCTTTGCAGGTTGGACAATTTTGGGACTGTTTTGGGCACAAACCATCTCTATAAATAATGACAATGGCACACCGCTGTTAGAAGCCCCCGCCTTTTGGATGTTGTGCATCATCACACTTTCTATCGTGTCTCCTTGGCTAACTTTGAAAAAAGTACCTATTAAGGTTACAAAGCCCTCCAACCACGCTGTGATCATCAAATTTGATTATGGTGATACGCCTTTCCCAGGCTCATCTAATTCAATTAGCCTTGATCCCTTACGCGAATGGCATTCTTTTGCTAATGTGCCCTCACCTGATGAAACAGGCTATCGACTAGTAATAAGCCGTGCTGGCGATTGGACAGGCAAATTTATAGATAATCCACCAAGCCATGTTTGGGTAAAAGGCATCACAACCTCTGGCGTCGCTCGTATTGAGACCTTATTTAAAAAGGTTGTATATGTAGGTACAGGTAGTGGTATAGGGCCTATTTTACCCCATCTATTGGCAAGAGATGTGCCAAATAAATTGATCTGGTCAACCCGCACACCCCGTACAACTTATGGCGATGCATTGGTAGATGAGATTGAAGCCCATACGGAAAACCCATTAATTTGGGATACTACAACCCAAGGCAAACCTGATCTTTCGCAATTGGCATTAGATGCTGTGCGCGAAACTGGTGCCGAGGCTGTGATTGTAATTTCCAATCAAAAACTCACCCGAAAAGTAGTATATGATATGGAAGCAAATGGCATCCCAGCCTATGGCGCAATCTGGGACAGTTGATAACTCATTATATGATTAAGATTAAGGCAGGGTAACCCTGCCTTAATGGTTTATGGCTAAAGCATCATGCCCCTGAATAAATTTCGATTAATGCACTAGATGTAAATTCAAAGCGCCGCTCTAGATTCCTTTATTTGTGCGAATAGTTCTCGTTTAGGT
>CAKMZG010000144.1:0-2530 GCA_929200335.1 uncultured Alphaproteobacteria bacterium
AATTCAACGTGGTCAACGGATGTGGCATCAAGTTCAAAAAAACCAGCGGGAATGCCATCGCCATAAAGCACCGAAATTTTTGTGCCGGGGTGATTTAAGATATCTTGTAAATTCTCATCCTCCAGCTCTAATCTGGCTGACCAATGGTGGTTTCTGCCTACTTCTCTATAAAGATAGCGGTAAAAGCTGAGCGGCATTCGTGGCGCGGCCATTAAGGCTAGTTGATGCCGTACTGGCATCATAATATTGCGTGTTGGAGGGTGGGTCATCTCCAAGTGTGTGATGGTTACTTTAGTCGTCTGAGATTTCACAGAGTTGAAAGCAGGCTTGGAGCCTTCTTGAAGATCGGATTTTATGGGCTTCTTTTCGCTTCCCATTGGGGTTAATCCTTCTTGGTTAAGTTTATCCTTCTGCAATAGGCACGCCTTCTAAGGCTCCCCATTCGCTCCATGAGCCATCATAGAGCTGGTAATCTGTTTTGCCAATAGTCTCTAAGGCTAATGCGAGTACTGCCGCTGTCACGCCAGATCCGCAGGTGGTTAATGCAGGTTTTGCAAAATCAAATCCTATGGCCTGCAATTTTTCTCGTAATTGTTCGACTGGTAATAAATGGCCATCTTTTAAAAGACTATCAAAGGGTAGGCTTTTTGCGCCCGGCATATGACCAGATTTCAAGCCCTCTCTAGGTTCTTTTACCTTAGCTGTAAATCGATCATGTGAGCGGGCATCTAATATCTCATGGCTGCCATGGGTGATTGCATTTAGCACTTGATCGTGATCAACAATAGCGCCAGCATTTAAGCTGGGGTTAAATGTGGTGATAGGCAGTTCTACGCCATTCTTATCAAGGGGCAAATTGGCTGCCTTCCAAGCGGGTAGACCGCCATCTAATATGCGCACAGAGTTTGCACCCATAATGCGTAAATTCCACCATACACGAGCAGCGGAAAATAACCCCATGCCATCATAGACAATAATTTCATTCTGCTCGGATATGCCCATTTGACCAAGCGCTTTAGCAAAATCTTTTGCACCCATGAGCATGTGTGGCAACGGGCTTGTTTCATCGCTCATAGCATCAATGTCAAAAAACTGAGCGCCCTTGATATGACCTTTATTATATTCAGCTTTTGCATCGCGATTTTGCGCAGGCAAATACCACGACGCATCCAGAATACGTAAGCTTGGATTGTCAATACTTTGGGCGAGTTCTTCAACTGAAATTAAATGCGGATTTGTCATAATTTTATACTCGATTTTTGGGCTAATTATTGCTGTGGCATCTCGCCAAAACGCAATCGAAGGCGGCGATTATTTTTGCCTTTCTTTTCCATTTTACCAATGTGAATAGCGCCAATTTCTTGAGTTTCACTCACATGAGTGCCACCACAGGGTTGAGTATCAATTGCACTATTCTCGCCAATGCAAATAAGGCGCACACGACCAGTGCCTTGAGGTGGTTTGACGTGTTTAGATTTGACTAAATCAGGATTGGCGGCCAAGTCTTCATCGCTAATCCATTGATCAAAAACGGGATGGTTTGCTTCAACTAATTTCATCAGTTCTTCTGTAATCGCAAATTTATCCACTTGATCTTCAATATCAAAATCAAGACGGCTTTCAGTATCGCCTACTTGGCAGCCCGTTATAGGGTAGGGCAAAATAACGGTGAGTAAGTGGCAGGCGGTATGCATACGCATAAAATTATAACGCCGCTCCCAATCAATATGAAGGGTTAATTTCTCGCCTTTATCAGGTAGGGCTTGACCTTCTGCTAGGACATGAATGATCTCATCTTTTGAATTGCCACATACGGTTGTAGCAATTTCTATTTTGCTGCCATCAGAGCGCTCAAGCCAACCGCTATCTCCTGGTTGCCCGCCTGAAGTGGCGTAGAAAATTGTTTGATCTAAAATGACGCCACCGCGCTCGTTAATTTCAACAACTGAGGCTTCAGTAGCTGAAAGATAGCTGTCTTCAATGAAGAGCTTACGAGTACTATGTGTCATTTTTTCTCCAAATTATTCTACAGTTTCAAATGGTATATTCATTTCTGTTTTTTGCGTTATAAACTCTGGTACAGGTAAATCTTTTGATTTTAAAAATTCTGGATTCCAAACTTTGGATTGATAGCGGTTGCCATAATCACATAGCATGGTCACAATGGTATGGCCTGGACCCATTTCCTGGGCCATTTCAACTGCGCCAGCAATATTAATAGCTGTTGAACCGCCCATAATCATGCCTTCATTTTCAAGCAAATCAAAAATATAAGGAAGGGCTACTGCATCTGAAATTTGATAAGAAAAATCAGGGGTAAAGCCTTCAAGATTTGCCGTAATACGGCCTTGGCCAATACCTTCCGAAATTGAACCGCCCTCAGATTTAAATTCGCCATTAACAAAATAATTATAAAGTGCGGCACCGTTGGGATCGGCAATGCCAATTTTGATATCTTTGTGTTTTTCACGAAGTCCTATGGCTGTTCCAGCTAAGGTGCCGCCAGAACCACACGCACAGATAAAACCAT
>CAKMZG010000144.1:2540-5787 GCA_929200335.1 uncultured Alphaproteobacteria bacterium
CACCTGCCCGATGCCCTCATTGATCGAGCCGCCATCGCTCATGCTCAGCTCGCCCTTGCTGTAAAAGTTATAAAGCGCCGCACCATCAGGATCGGCCAGACCGATCTTCACGCCCTTGGGTTGCAAATACTGGCTGATCCCTGCCAAGGTCCCCCCGGAACCCACAGCACAGATAAAACCATCAACTTTGCCATCTAAATCGCGTAAAATTTCTTGTGAAGTGCCTTCAATATGGGCTTGGCGATTTGCTACATTGTCAAATTGGTTTGCCCAAATCGCACCATTGGGTTCGCTCTTTGCCAGCTCATCAGCTAGACGCGCTGATAATTTCACATAATTGTTTGGGTTTTTATAGGGCACCGCTGGCACTTCCACCAGTTCAGCACCAAAGGCGCGTATGGCGTCTTTTTTCTCTTGGGACTGAGTTTCAGGGATTACGATTACCGCTTTAAAACCCATAATGCGCGCAACCATTGCAATGCCTATGCCTGTATTGCCCGCAGTACCTTCAACAATTGTACCGCCTTTTCTTAAACGGCCAGATTTTACCGCATCATTGATAATATATAGCGCCGCACGGTCTTTAACCGATTGACCGGGGTTTAAAAATTCCGCTTTGCCTAGGATTTCACAGCCCGTCAATTCGGAGACTTGATTTAAGCGGATAAGTGGGGTGTTACCAATTGCAGAAATAGCAGAAGCATGCATAGTCATGTTTATTCCAATTGTTTAAATTTCTATATGATTTCTCTCAAGCTAGCGCTTTAACCTTAGTGTTGCAAGCGAGCTTTGTGAGATTTTTATGCTAATTATTTACATTCTTGGAGCATGATTGAGCTATATTTATTTATTGTTATCCAAGGCTCAATTATTAAAATAGCCTCAAAGCTTCACAAATCTGCCATTCTGTTCTTAGATAATACTAGAGGACGTATTTTTTTAATTGATTCGATTAAGAGGAGGCGAGTGAGGTGAATATTGGTTCAAGTGCCACAGGTGAGGGTGTTAATCCTATTGCAAGGCATCCAAATGCCCATCCAGCATTGGTACTAAATGCTGATTATCGACCCTTAAGCTACTATCCCTTGTCGTTATGGGCATGGCAAGATGCAGTTAAGGCGATATTTTCTGAGCGAGTTAATATTGTTGCTGAATATGATATGCATGTATCCTGCCCTTCTTTTAAAATGAAATTGCCAAGTGTTATTTCGCTTAAAACCTATATTCAACCCAATAAGTATCCTGCATTCACGCGCTTTAATGTGTTTTTACGCGATGAGTTTAAATGCCAATATTGCGGTAAAGAGGGTAATAAGGATCTGACATTTGACCATGTTATTCCGCGCAATCTTGGTGGACAGACCACTTGGCAAAATATTGTTGCAGCTTGTTCGCCTTGTAATTTTAAAAAGGGCGGCGCACACCCCAAGCAGATTAATATGTGGCCTAATCAGACGCCCTATGAACCAACGGTGTATGAATTGCACAATAATGGGCGAAAATTCCCTCCCAATTTTCTCCATGAAAGCTGGATGGATTATCTTTATTGGGATGCGGAGTTACAGCCATAGAGCAGCAGCCATAGGGCTGCCACTCTATGCTCCCCGACCCATCGTTCCCCAGTCCAGTTCCCCAGTCCAGTTCGCCTATCCAGTATTTATATTACTCAGCAGCGTCATCTTGGCGGGCATCAAAGCGTGCGCAGATGGCTTTAATGCGAGTGCTTGCAGTCTTTTCAAAAAGAGGCGGGATGATAGCGTGAATTAAGGCTGCTGCTGCAATGGTTAGCAGTTCAAACGCAAATTTTGAAGCAAAGAATAGATGTTGAAAATAGGTTTCATTAACGCTTTCGGGATGTGTTTTGAAAGCTTTCAAAAATTCAACTACTGGTGTTTTTTTTGTTTTTTTGTTTTCTACTGATAAATTACTCATTGGGAACTCCTATTTTTAATCTCCGCCTTTGAAATGATAATTTAGCGCTTTTTTTCGTAATATGTATCCCAAATTTACCTTGTAAATGAATTTTAATTGGGATATTTTCCCAATATGAAGTATAATTTAGATGAATATGATCGAAAAATATTAAGAGTACTGCAAAAAGATGCATCTATAAGCATGGATGCATTGGCAGAGCGAGTCGCTTTATCCCGTAATGCTTGTTGGCGACGGGTTAAGTTGATGGAAGAGGGCGGCATAATAAAGGGGCGCGTTACTCTTATTGATGCTGAGAGTGTTAATTTGGGGTTGGGGGTTTTGGTCTTGGTGCGTACTAGTTCTCATGATGAGGGGTGGCTTGAGAATTTTGAGATAACGCTTCGAGATATGAAGGAAATTACTGGTGCTTATCGTATGAGTGGTGATTTGGACTATGTCTTGCGGGTACAGGTGGCCGATGTGAAGGAATATGATTTATTCTATAAACGCTTGATCAAAAAGGTGCCTATTGCGGATATTTCCGCCAGTTTTATGATGGAGAATATCAAGGATACCACTGAGCTGCCACTTTAAGCGTCTCTTTTTGGGGCGCTTAGGGCTACCCAAAACGAGCAAGCAGCTAGAATTGCTGAAATAACAGCATTCCATCCGGCAAAAGAAAGGCCTAACATGCGCCATGTTGCACTATCGCATGAGGGGGCTTTGGTGTTCTTTAGGGCCGCTAGTAGATCTTTTGTGTTTCCAATCTTGCCTGCTGCTGTTGCGCCGCAATCTGCCGGGCCTTGCCATAGATGCCATTCAACCCCTGCATGAAAGATTGACAGTGTAAGCCCAAAGAGCATCAAGCAGCCAATGATGGCGATACAGCCACGCGTCATCCATTTGTAATTCATCGTATGGTGTGAGCTCAGTGCCAAAAAGCAAAAAGGAATTGCAGCATAATAGGGTTCGCGTTGCCCAAGGCATAATTTGCAAGGAATATAACCACCCACGTACTCAAACAATAAGGCGCTTGTTATTGTACCGCATAGCACAAGGGTGGTGAGCCATAATAAAGACGTAAAACCCTTGTCTATGGGCGCGAAAAGTAAGCTGTTCTGTTGTTTTAGATCATACATGCCTTATCCCAGCAGTTTTAATGCGGCAAAGCCACCAATAAGCAAAATTAAAAACAATGCGGTTAAAAGCCCTAAACGTTTTTCAATAAATTCTTGTATGGGTTCACCAAAGCGGTTGAGCAGAAAGGCCACAAGAAAGAATCGGCCTGCACGACCCAAAATGCTTATACCGATAAAGGCAAGGAGGTTAAAGC
>CAKMZG010000144.1:5797-6639 GCA_929200335.1 uncultured Alphaproteobacteria bacterium
GGTTAAAGCCTGTTACACCTGAAAATATGGTTAAAACTTTATAGGGAAATGGGGTAAGTGCTGCGAATAATAAACCCCAACTGCCCCATTCATTATAGCGTTCGCTTAAGCTGCCAAAAGCATCTTCTTTGCCATAAAAGGCCAGTACAGGCTTGCCAATCCATTCAAATGCCAAGGCGCCAATAGCATAGCCTAATATAGCGCCTAGGACAGAGGCTAGGGTGCATATTGTTGCGTAATATATCCACCGCTGGCGATTTGCCAGCACCATAGGAATGAGTAACACATCTGGCGGAATAGGAAAAAATGAGCTTTCAGCAAATGATACGCCAGCAAGGGCAGGGGTGGCATTTTTATGTTTGGCTAAATTAAATACCCAGTCATAGAGTTTTCTAATCATGTTGTTCCTTTTATGCACATTTCAATTCATGCATTTTTTATGTGCGAGCCTGCACTTGCGCGAATATAATAATCATCTGCCCAATGTTCTTTTAAAAGTATAGCTTAAAATAATCAATATGCCGTTGAGAGCCTTTAAGTTTATTGCGTTTGAATAAATTCAAAGCGCCATTCTAAATTCACTAATTTGCATAAATGGTTCTTGTTTAGGTGAAACCACCAAAACGCTACACGCGTTAATTTAATAAAACAATAGATTGTTGGTAAATGGTGGCTTCGTGCTTTGTTCTAAAAGCCGTTTCCGTTCGTTTTTTTAATGGATATTGTCTTAAATGGTGCCCCCCGCCAGCACTTAGAGTTGTTTAAAAACAATTACTTATAAGACTTATTCGTAAATAATTCGTACTGGCGGGTATTATTTTTCTAAGTTTTCGGCTTTAATC
>CAKMZG010000145.1:0-1929 GCA_929200335.1 uncultured Alphaproteobacteria bacterium
TTGAATGCCGCGCCCAGTATATTCTAGCGGGCTACCATCAATTAAAGTGTTTCTCCAAAAATATTTGCGTAAATTGGTAATAAACCAAAATCTATAAAGCCCCAATGTGATGACGGTTAAGATCGAACGCCAAAGGCTGAATTTTGCCACTTCGCCATAGGTTCCTGAAATTTTCACAAAATAGCTTTTAGTTGCCGCTGGTTCGTCTGAGCCAGTGGTTGTAATAATGTCGTCAGTCAATATACTTCCCCTTTAAAAATATTATTTGTTAAATCGATAATCTGAAAATTGTTTACGTAAATCTATTTTCTGAATTTTACCTGTTGCAGTATGAGGGATTTCGTCAACAAATTCAACGCCATTTGGCATCCACCATTTAGCAATTTTACCTTCCATAAAAGACAATATTTCCTCAGGTTTTGGTGATTTGCCTTCTTTAGGCACGATGACCAATAGTGGGCGCTCGTCCCATTTTGGATGAGGGATGCCAATAACGGCAGCTTCCATTACATCGGGATGACCAACAGCGAGATTTTCTAAGTCAATGGTAGAAATCCATTCGCCGCCAGATTTAATTACATCTTTTGAGCGGTCTGTAATTTGCATATAGCCATGTTCATCCATGGTAGAAACATCGCCTGTATCAAAGAAGCCATTAGCATCAAAATCCTCTTTTCCGCGACCTTTGAAATAAGATTTTGCAACTGCAGGTCCTCGCACTTTTAGGCGACCAAAGGTTTTACCATCCCACGGTAAATCATTATTTTCATCATCAGTGATTTTCATCTCTACAGTAAAAGGCGCATGACCTTGTTTAACTGAAATATCCATTTGTGCATCTTTATCCATGGCATCAATTTCTGGCTTAAAGGTACAAATAGCCCCTAGCGGGCTCATCTCAGTCATGCCCCAAGCATGACAGACTTTTACGCCATATTTATTTTGAAAGGCCTCAATCATACTGCGTGGACAGGCGGCGCCGCCAATGACAACGCGCTCAAGATCAGGTAATTTTCCATCATCCTTTTCCAGATGATCAAGCAACATCAACCATACTGTTGGCACAGCAGCGGTAACGGTTGCGCGCTCTTTTGTTAGCATTTCATAAATGGAAGCACCGTCCATTTGTGCGCCCGGAAAAATAAGCGTTGCCCCAGTCATGGGTGCAGAAAATGCAGTTGACCAAGCATTGGCGTGAAACATAGGCACCACAGGTAGGAGGCGGTCTCTTGAGGATAGCCCCAACATATCAACCTGATTTGCTGCAAGCCCGTGTAAGATATTGGAGCGGTGAGAATATAAGACACCCTTTGGATCGCCCGTTGTGCCAGAGGTATAGCACATGCCTGCGGCGGTATTTTCGTCAAAATCATGCCACTTAAAATCGCCATCCAATTCAGATATCCAAGCCTCATATGAAATCAGGTTAAGTTTGCTCTCGGGCAAATTTTCAGGCTCGCAATAAACGATGATTTTTTCTAAGCTTGGCACTTTATCAGCAATGGCTTCTACAATGGGAATAAAGGTAAGATCGACAAATAGCATTTTGTCTTCAGCATCATTCATAATCCAAGCAATCTGCTCAGGAAACAATCTAGGATTAAGGGTGTGATAAATGGCACCAATGCCCATAATGCCATACCAGCTTTCTAAGTGGCGCCATGTATTCCATGCAAGAGTAGCAATCCGGTCACCTAATTTGCAGCCGTCTTTTTCAAGACCTTGAGCAACTTTGAGCGCACGATTGCGGACATCTAAATAATTCGTGCGGTGAATGCCACCTTCTACAGAGCGACTAATCACCTCTCTATTGGGGTGATTTAATGCTGCATGTTCAATTACTTTATATGCTAATAATGGCCACTCTTGCATCAAACCTTGCATATTTAATTCCTCCCAGATAATATGGTCTATATTATATTTAAATAC
>CAKMZG010000145.1:1939-2772 GCA_929200335.1 uncultured Alphaproteobacteria bacterium
TCAACGTATCATATAAAATACAATGTTTTAAAGGTGTACCCATGAAGGAAATTGCAGTAATTGATTCTGGTATTTACGGCCTTTTAGCAGCTTGGTTATTGTCTAAAAACCATAAGGTTACTCTCTATGAAAACGCCCATTATTTTGGTGGTCATAGTAATAAGGTTAAACTGGATAGAGATGGTAAAGAAGTCGCTGTTGATACGGGATTTATCGTTTATTACGGGATTTATCGTTTATAATGAAAAAATTATTTTAATTTAGGTTTGCTTTTAAAGCACTTTAATTTGAAGACAGATAAAACTGATATGAGTTTTTCAGCCTCAATTGATGGCGGGGAATATGAATATAACGGCTCGTTTTACGGGTTGTTTGGGCAAAAATTGAATTTAATGAATGTGCAGCATTGGCTGATAGTGTGGGAAATACTGAGATTTTTTCGGGAGGCCTCTGGGTATTTGAAAGGTACGTCCCATAATCTTTCACTGGGAGAGCTATTGAAAAGTCAAAAGTTTTCTTCCACATTTGTCCATCGGCATTTGTTGCCCATAGCGGCGGCTATATGGTCGAGTTCGACCAAGGATATGTCAGAATATCCTGCCGCCGCGTTTATTCGGCTTTTTCAAATCATGGATTGTTACAAGCCCCATTCCGTCCGAAATGGCGCACAGTGCGTGGTGGATCGCGTGAATATGTAAAGAAGATTGTTGCAGATTTTAAACACCCTTTAATGAGTGTGAAGCTTATGGCTGGATTTCATTGGGAAGCTTTGAAATTATGGCGTAAGGGGCTGGGGCTGCAAGAGCGCCCTAGCGCGTGTAGCATTTAAGTGG
>CAKMZG010000145.1:2782-4042 GCA_929200335.1 uncultured Alphaproteobacteria bacterium
ATCTAGAGCGGCATTTTGAATTCATACAAATGCATCAAGCTCTAGCGTGTGTAGCGCTTGATTGAATTCTTAAATGCGCTCTACGGCTTTGTTGTTGTATGTCATTATTTCCAAAGCCGATATTCACTTTCGAGTGATATGTTGAAATCCAATATAAAAGGCCGCTGCATATGTTGCAGCGGCCTTATTATTAGTTATACAAAGTCTATTTAAATTATGCAAAATCAATTTCTTTATTGAAAGGCATTTCACGTAATCGTTTGCCTGTGGCTGCAAATATAGCATTTGCTAAAGCTGGTGCTGCTGGTGGTACTGGTGGTTCACCAATGCCGTGAACCTTAGCCGCATTTTCCAAGCCGCGAACTTTAATCACTGGGCATTGGCTCATGCGCATGCCTTGGAATTCATCAAAGTTATTTTGTTCAGCCATGCCGTCGCTATAGGTAACTTCGCAGTTCATTGCATGACCTAAGCCCCAAACAACGCCACCCTTAACTTGGTTGTCAAAATTGATAGGGTCGATGACTTTGCCAACATCAGCGGCAACAAAAACCTTGTCGATTTTAATGCCATCTTCTGTGTTGGTAACTTCTACAACTTCTGCAACAGGTACGCCAAATGAATGAACAAAGGCAATGCCGCGACCACGGTTTGCACCTAAATCTGAACCCCAATTGGACATTTCGCCAACGGCTTCTAACACTTTACGTGCCACATCATCGTTACAAAGGCGCAAGCGCTCTTCCAATGGGTCAGCACCCGCTTGGTGGATAAATTCATCCACTGCACAATCGGCAAAAAAACCGCCAGTGACTGCACCAACAGAACGCCAAGATGAAGTTGGTGCCAATTCAGGCACTTTATAACCGCGTACTCTAAAGTTTGGAATTGCATAGGGTAAGTCCCAAGCTCCGGCAACAATTTGCTTATCAGGGCCAGGTAAAGATTGCCCAAGTCGGCTTAACTGCGATAGAGATGCGGAAACGGTAGCAATGGATAAATCTAATGTTTCCACTTTGCCATTGATCACGGTTCCTGATGCACGACCCATACCGATTTGACGCGGGAAATCATGCGTAAAATCTTCTTCGCGAGAATAGGTCAATTTTACTGGTGTGCCTTTTAGCTTGATAGCAATTTCAGTAGCCTGTTTCACATACTCCAGCTCCAAGCGATGGCCAAAGCTACCGCCAGAATATTGGTTATAGAATTGAACTTGTTCTGGTTCATGACCTGATATAGCAGCAACTTGTTGTTGCA
>CAKMZG010000145.1:4052-6588 GCA_929200335.1 uncultured Alphaproteobacteria bacterium
TGCAAGAAGCGTGGCATTTGATGACCTGTCCAAACTTCAACACCAGCGTCAGTTACCTTAACAATAGCGTTCATAGGTTCTAATGGTGCATGGGCAAGATAGGGTGCGCGGTATTCTACATTAAATACCTCGCCATTTTTCAAGCCTGCTTCCACATCGCCATCTGCACGCCATTCATCATCTAGGCGTTCTTCTGTGAATGAATCTTCTACAGCTTTCCAATGATCGCTCATTTCTGCGGGATAGGGCGCTTCACCCCATTTTGCATCAATCGCATTAGCAGCTTTAATGGTGCGCCATGTATTGTCACCAATAATAGCAAGGCCACCTTTAATTTCAAAAATGTCTTTAATGCCGCGCATGGCTTTAGCTTCTTCAGCATCAAAAGAGATGAGCGAGCCGCCTTGGCGTGGATTAATTTTCACAGTTGCATGCACCATGCCATCCATTTCCAAATCGATGCCATAGGCTTGTGTGCCTGTTGATTTTGGCACGATGTCCATGCGTTTTAATTCTTTACCAATCATACGCCAAGTTGAGGAATCACGAAGGGTAACATCATCAGGTGGTGTAATGTCTTTGGCAATGGCTGCAAGCTCTGTATATTTAAGGGCTGTACCATCTGGCAAAATTACAGCGCCATTCGCTGTTTTTAACTTTTCTACGGCAACGCCTACTTGTTTACTTGCAGCAAGCTTCATGGTTTCACGAGCAGTAGCACCAGCAACGCGTAATTTTTGGAAACTATCAGGCACAGATGAAGACCCGCCTGTAAATTGCATACCAAGCACTTTCATTAAGCCACCCATAGCAGAGCGCACGGTGTTAGCTTTCCAGCTGTTATCAGATGACATGAAAGGTGCGCTTTCTGGGCCACCTGCGGTATTATAATAGGCAGCTGATGGTACACCTGGATCAATTTCAAATTGGCCAAATTCAATGTCTAATTCTTCAGCTATCAAGGCCGCCTGCATTTGATATGCACCTTGACCAATATCAGCATGTGGGGTGATTAGAGTTACCGCATCTCCATCAATTTTAATCCATGGGGTGATGGCAGTTTCACCATTACCAAGATTGTCTAACAGCGGATTGTCATGAGGTTTTTTAACCACATAAGCACCAAAGGCAACGCCACCAACAACAGCGGCTGACCCAATTAAGAAGCTACGTCTTGCAATTGTTCTCATGCGTCCCATTATGCTGCTCCGATTTTTTTAGATGCAGATTTTACTGCTTCACGAATGCGAGGGTAAGTGCCACAACGACAAAGATTGCCAGACATAGCTTCATCAATCTCATCGTCACTTGGATTAGGTGTTTCAGTTAAAAGAGATGCGGCCTGCATGATTTGACCAGATTGGCAATAGCCACATTGTGCCACTTGATGTTCAATCCATGCTTCTTGCACTGCATGAAGTGATTCTGGTGTGCCCAAGCCTTCGATGGTTGTCACATCACCCTCTAAATCGCCAATAGCAACTTGGCATGAGCGGGTAGCTTCGCCATCTATTTGTACGGTGCAAGCACCACATTGTGCAATGCCGCAACCATATTTTACACCTTTAATGCCCAATTCATCACGCAGTACCCATAATAGCGGCATGTCATTTTCAACATCCACATTATGCTGCTTACCATTCACAGTTAATTTCATGAAACTCTCCATTTTAAATTTGGATAGAGAATTTACAATTTTATAAAATTTGTCAAGTTGTATTTTCATTCTTGACAAAAATAAAAATACTGCCAATGTAAGCCAATGAATATACAGACAGTAGATTTTTCAGCAAAAGAACAAAAAATTATTGAAGCGGCGGTGAGTACCTTCATACGCTATGGTGTGAAAAAAACCACCATGGGGGATATTTCTAAAGGCGCTGGCATTTCTCGCCAGACGCTATATGCCTCCTTTGATAGTAAAGAGGATGTCTTAGCAGCGGCATTAAAAATGATTTGCGCTAAGACTATAGCTAATATTGAAACCACTTGGCAGGATATTGATGGTCTTAATGAAAAACTGGATGCTTATTTTAAGGTTGCGGTGATTCCATTTTTTGATCAATTGCGTAATATGCCAAATTATGAAGACTTTTATACTGGCTTTAATGATGCTGGGCGATTAGCGGTGGAAGAATGCATAGCCTCGAAAGTTTCTATGCTAGAGATGCTTTTTACGCCTTACGAAGCAGTGCTACAGCAGCATAGTATGACAGCAAAAGATATTGCTGACCTAATTGGTAGATCATCAGAAAATTTCATTAAAATAGCACATGATAAAGCGCATTTTGATAGTTTAATTAAAACTCTGCGTTGCACAGTTTTAGGACTTATCCATCAGGCTTGAAATTTTGATTTTAGCGAAGAGGATAACCAGCCAATAATGAGGAATTTTGGGTATTTAAAAAAATACAAAATTATCCTTCTGCGCATCTGTTCAAATTAATGCTTACCTTGTAAAATGTTTTTAGCGCATGTAGCGTTTAGGTGAATTCATTTAAACGAGAGCTATTCGCGCCAATAGATGAATCTAGTG